>CAZZEF010000004.1:50821-56055 GCA_964652875.1 uncultured Planctomycetaceae bacterium | reverse complement strand
AGGATGTTTTGGCGAAAACCTTTCGAAGTTCGTCATGAACGTTCGCGTAAGTGGCAACGGTGGACCGGACATTAATGCCGATAGGGGTTGCGTCAATTAATTTGACTTGGCGAATACCGCCTGTTCCAGTTTCGAGAATATGATCCGGCAGCTTTTTTCCCGCGATTGCGGCCTCCAGTCCGGGAATAAGACTTTCGAGAACAAGCGTTGTTTTGCCGGATCCGGAAACGCCGGTAACGACGGTGAGCCTTCCTTTCGGAAAATCAACATCCAGCGGTTTAACGGTATGAATCGCTTCTGTTGAAAGATGTATACTTCCATTGGCGAAAACCAGTTCAGGATCAGCGCGTTTTCGTATGATTCGATTGTTTTTGAGAGAAAGAAAAGGGCCGATCAGGGAATTGGGATTGGCTTTGATTTCGCGGAGCGATCCTTCGGCGACAATGCGGCCTCCTTCTTCGCCGGCGTTCGGCCCCATTTCGATCAGAAAATCGGCTTCCGAAAGAAGCTGAACATCATGATCGACTAAAATGACCGAGTTGCCGTCGGCGATCAAATCGCGCATAACACCGGTCAGACCGACAATATTGGCAGGATGAAGTCCGATGGACGGCTCGTCGAGGACATACAGGACGCCGGTTGTTCGATTGCGGACAGCTCGGGCAAGCTGCATTCGCTGGCGTTCGCCGGTTGAAAGAGTGTTCGCGGCCCGATCAAGAGTCAGATAGCCGAGCCCAAGATCCAGCAGCCGCCGGGCAACAGTTCCGAAAGAATCGCAGATGCTTTGAGCCATTGTCCGCATCTCTTTCGGTAAAGAGGCAGGAACGCCCTTGACCCATTCGGTCAAAGCGGAAAGCGTCATTCGACAGGCCTCGTCCAGGGAGATCCCCCGCAGTTTTGGGGAACGCGCCGACTCTGACAGACGAGATCCGCCGCAGGAAGGACAGATCTCCTGTTTCAAAAACTTTTCAACACGTTTCATTCCAGTTTCGTCTTTGACTTTTGAGAGCGCGTTTTCAACAGTATAAGTCGCGTTGTAAAACGTAAAGTCCAGTTCACCGGCGGTATCAGAATTTTTAGCCTTATATAAAATATGTTTCTTTTCCGCCGGGCCGTTGTAGACGATCTCTTTTTCCTTTGCGGAAAGTTTGTAAAACGGAATATTGGTTCGAACTCCCATTGCGCGGCAGACATCGGTCATTAGGGACCACATGAGCGAGTTCCAAGGGGCAACGGCTCCTTCATCAATGGAAAGCGAATCATCGGGAACGAGGGTTGCGCGGTCAACGGTTCGGACCGTTCCTGTTCCGTCGCAGACACGGCAGGCCCCCTGACTGTTGAAAGCGAGATCTTCCGCCGAAGGAGCGAAAAATTTTGCGGAACATTCCGGGCAGATGAGTTCTCGTTCCGCGGCGGCGGACAGAGAAGGAGCGAGCATATGTCCATTGGGGCAGCGATGACTGGCCAGTCGGGAAAACATGAGTCGCAAACTGTTCAGAAGTTCCGTTCCTGTTCCGAAAGTGCTTCTGATTCCGGGAACGCCGGGCCGCTGATGAAGCGCCAAGGCGGCGGGGACATAAAGAACATCGTCAACCTGTGCCCGGGGCGCCTGAGTCATTCGCCGCCGGGTATAAGTTGAGAGTGAATCCAGATATCGCCGGGATCCTTCCGCATACAGAACGCCGAGCGCAAGTGAAGATTTTCCCGATCCGGATACGCCCGCGATTGCGACGATTTTATTGAGCGGAATGTCCGCGTCGATATTCTTCAGATTATGAACTTTCGCGCCCCTGATTTCAATATGATCGGGCAATGAATTTTGTGTCTTTTTCATGAATCAATATCCTGACGGGCAATAAAACGATCGAAATGACTCCTTAATAAAAAAGCGCCGCTGAAGAATAACGGCGCCATGTCAAGATCACGGAATGATGAGTCTGTTCCCAAAGTAATTTTGATCGGAGGCCAAACGGTCAGAGATCCATTTCGAACTCCGGTCAGCTTCTCCGATGAAATATCAGGATCAATCAGAACATGCTTCCGGTGATCAGCCGGATGACATCCAGGAAGATCACCCAAAACATCAGACCGAGCAGCAGGAAGAGTCCGAAATAGCTTAAAATACACATTAAATTTTCATTGGCCGGTTTTCGGAAGATCATTTCATAAAGGAGAAAGACCATGTGTCCGCCGTCCAAAACAGGGATCGGAAGGAAATTGACAACGGCCAGGTTGGCTCCGATCATACATAAAAAGAGCAGAAACAGTCCGGGATCGGAAGTTGTTGCGTACGCGGCGCCGACGATCATGATCGGGCCGCCGAGTGCTTTGGGTGAGACCGTTGAGCCGATGTTTTTGAGAAATTTAAAAACGAGTCCCATCATGTCAACGGTTTTATTCCAACCCCAACTCAAAGCGGTGCCAAGCGATTGAGCTTTGAAAATAACGGTATCAGGACCGAAATAAAACCCGCGGTCCAACATGAACATATCATTGGCATGCCGGACAGTCGATTTTAAAACGAGGGTCGAGCTGTCCTGTTTTACATAGATCTTCAATTCCGTTCCTTCCGGTAAAAGTTCGATGTAACCGGTGAACCATTGCAGGAGCGCCGCGTTATTGATATCGTCGTCATTTTTCGGCTCAAACATGATCCCGCCTTCCGGGGAGGTTCTCTTGCCGAGTCTGGCCAGTATCTTGTAAATGTTTTGGATCTGTTTGGAGGCTTTTTTATCAGGTTTGGAAATCATCATTTCAATTCCGGCAACCGTTCCGCCGACAGGATTTTTGGGGGATCCCTGAATCGTTTTAACATCGGACTCGATACCGCTGATTACCGGATCGACTTTATAGGAAATACCGAGCTGACCGATTCCAAGACAGCCGTCATTGGTTAAAAATCCGGAATAATTTCCGTTCGGGTTGAGCGTTAATTTTATCTCTTCCTTTTTATTTCCTTCTCGAAGGACTGTTAAGACAACGTCATTTGAAACAGCGTTTTTTGCGGCGGTTTCTTTGTTGGCGTCTTCAGAAGTTTTTTTCGCTTGTGTGTCGGAGGATGTTTTATTGACCAGCGCCAGGAAGAGCGAAGGAAGGCGAAACGGATCGGTAATTGTCTGACCGTTGACCGCAATAATACGGTCGCCGTGTTTGACGATCTTGCCGGTTTCGTTGGTTTTTTGAACTTGCAAGCCGGCCTTTTCCGCGGGGGAGCCTTTTTGAATAGCGGTAATTTCTCCAATGGTCAGAGTAATTCCGGCAACAGACTTCTTTTTCGGTTCCGCGGTAACGGCGATCTGTTCCGATTTCTTACCGTTCTTTCGTTCAAAAATATATTTAACCGGTTGATCAATAAAATTTCGAGCGGCAATTTCATAATCAGCAGGGGTCTTTAATTCGTAATCGTTCATTTTAACGAGCAGATCTTTGCCCTTGAGCGAACCGAACATCCCGGCCAGTTTTTTATTTTCGGACTCGGAGAAACGGGTTTCGTAAGGATCGGGAATATTGGCCAGTTCCAAAGAATTACCGCGCTGAATTCCAATCGTCGGAACCATTGCCCCTTTTTTCATTTCGGGCGCGACTTCGATTTCGATCGGATCGGCAAGTCCGGATCGTTCGATCTTTAATTTGACCGGCTGACCGTCCATCATGGCGACCTGAACATCCTGAAACAGCGAGATCGGAGTACCGTTGATCGCGAGAATTTTATCGCCGGGCAGAATTTCCGCTTTCCAAGCCGGGGTGGCGGGCAGAACCTGTCCCAATTGACTGGACGCTTCCGGAACGCCGAAAGTCGCGGCGCCGATTGCGCAGAGTATAGCGAAAATAACGTTCATAATAACACCGGCGGAAATGATCAGCATTCGCTGAAATACATTTTTGGCCTGATAACTGTCGGAAGCGTAAGCGGCGTGTTCCAGTTCTTTGATCTTGTTCTGATCAATCGGCTGTTCAAGCGGAATTCCTTTTTCATCGACATTGTTCCGGGCACGTTCCAGTTCCGCCTTAATATTGCCGGGATTGTCTTCCTGACCAAGCATTTTGACATAACCGCCCAACGGCAGCCAGCCAAGTCCATATTCCGTCTCGCCCCATTTGAAACTGAAAAATTTAAATCCGTAAGCGTCAAACCAGATATAAAATTTATCGCAACGGACACCGCACATTCTGGCGGTTATGAAATGCCCCCATTCATGAACAATGATCAGCGCGTTGATTCCCAGCAGGACAAGAATAACTCTCCAGGCGACAGATAAAGCGGCGCCGAATGTACCCGGTTCCGCGGCGTTTCCCCAGAGGGTCAGTAAGAAATCCATTTTTTTGTCTCCTCACGCGCCCATTGATCGACTTCAAAAAGACGATCCCAATCCGGATGCGCTTCATAATAATGATTATTCAAAATTGTTCGGCAGGCATTTACAATCCTGTCGAACGAAATTTTCCCGTTTAAAAATGCCTGAACAGCGACTTCATTGGCCGCGTTGACAACGGTTCCGGCCGTTCCTCCGCTTTTCAGTATTTCGTATCCGAGGTCAATTGCGGGAAATCGATCGCGGTCGACCGGTTTCAGTTCGAACGAGATCGGTTTGGTCCAGTCGATTCGGCGCATTGGACCGTCGAATCGGTCGGGGGCAGTCAGCGCCAATTGAATCGGAAGTCGCATATCAGGTGGTCCGATCTGCGCTAAGACGGCGCCGTCGATGAATTCGACCATTGAGTGAATAAGCGACTGCGGATGGATCATTACCTGGATCTTTTCCGCGGGTAATCCGAAGAGCCAATGCGCCTCGATCATTTCGAACGCTTTATTCATGAGAGTTGCCGAGTCAACAGTGATCTTGCGCCCCATATTCCAAGTCGGATGGCAAAGCGCTTCCTGAACGGTCGCCTTTTTCAGATCCTCCTTGGAATATTCCCGAAACGGGCCGCCGCTGGCTGTCAGGATCAGCCGGGCAACATCCTTGGAAATATCGGAAGGATCCGAATTTCTTTTTTCGAATGGAAGACCGGCGGAATCCGGATTGCGTCCATACAGGCATTGATAAATGGCGCTGTGTTCGCTGTCGACCGGAATAAGACGTCCTCCCCGGTCACGAACGAGTTCTGTTGCCAGTTCTCCGCTCATGACAAGTGATTCCTTATTGGCCAGCGCGACAGTTTTTCCGGCTTCCAGCGCGGCGCGAACTCCCGAAAGACCCGCGCTCCCGACAATTGCCGCTAAAACAACATCT
>CAZZEF010000004.1:36803-50793 GCA_964652875.1 uncultured Planctomycetaceae bacterium | reverse complement strand
AAGGTCCGAGACAAACATCAATGCCGGAATGCAGCTTTTCAAGTGGACTCCGGTCCGCGGATAAATCAGTTATCGCCAAGATCCTGGCCCCGAACCGATTGGCAGCCTGAACTCCCCAATCAATATTGGAATGAACGGACAGCGTGTCCGCGATCAGACGACCTTGAGAAGCTTCAATAACTTCAAGAGTCTGCCGGCCGATATTCCCGCTGGCCCCGAGCAGGGCGATTCGCCGCGGTTTAAAACCGGATTTCTCTGAAAGTAACATAAAACAAACCCGCTTCCTGTTCGTATCGATCCTTTATCAAAAAACTCAATAAATATATTATAACTGCTCTTTTATTTTTTAAAAGAGAGAAAAGTTTTTTTTGATAAAACAGGAAATATTAAAAGTTAAAACAGGGAATATTTTTAGAAATAATACATAAAACAATGAATAGCGTGTCAATATTGCGCTTTTGACAATGGTTCGGGCGTTAATATTTACTGTTGGAGAAGGGAAGCAGACGGGAAGTTATCTGCCGGGGGGCATTGCATTTATTGCCGATTTGTCAAAACCGGTGACTTAATTGTCTGTTTGAAATTACGGAAAATTTCTAATGGACAGGATAAATCAGCGGATCCGCATAAATAACGGATCCGCGGCGGATTAAAAATTTGATCGGTACCGGTTCAGTTTATTTTCAGCTTTTAAAGAGCAGGTTTTTTACTGAAAACAACAAGTTAAAAATTGGGGGTAGGGGGCCGATAACTTTCGATATCAATTGTTTTAAACCATTTTATTGTTTCGGCCAGCCCGTCTTTTAGGGGAATAAGTGGTTTCCAGCCAAGTTTTTCAGCGGCCAGTGTTATATCAGGACGTCGCCGGGTCGGATCGTCGATCGGCAAAGGTTTGAAAACAAGATCATGTTTAATACCGAGAATATCCTGAACCATTTTCGCCAGTTCAAGGATCGTAAATTCGCCTGGATTTCCCAAATTAACCGGTCCGATAAAATTTTTGTCATTTTCCATCAGTCGGATCAATCCGTCGACCAGATCGGTATAATAGCAGAAAGACCGGGTTTGTGACCCGTCGCCGTAAATTGTGATCGGTTCACCGTTTAGAGCCTGCCGAATGAAATTGGAAACGACCCGGCCGTCGTAAGGATGCATTCGGGGGCCGAACGTGTTGAAAATTCGGGCGATGCGGATTTGCACTTTATGCATCCGATGATAATCCATAAAGAAGGTTTCCGCAGCTCTTTTTCCTTCATCGTAACAGGAACGCGGTCCGATCGGATTGACGCTTCCGCGGTAATCCTCTTTTTGAGGATGAATTTGTGGGTCGCCGTATACTTCGCTGGTCGATGCCTGAAGAATTTTGGCCCGGCATCGTTTTGCGATTCCCAAAAGATTGGCGCTTCCGAGAATTGACGTTTTCATTGTTTTGATAGGATTGTATTGATAATGACCGGGAGCCGCGGGACAGGCGAGATTGTAAATTTCATCTACTTCCAAATAAAGCGGAAGAATGACATCATGACGAATCAGTTCAAAATTGGGACGGTTCAGAAGATGAACGACGTTCGATTTTTGACTGGTAAAAAAATTATCGACGCAGATGACGTCATGACCGGCTTCAACAAGTCTGTCGCAAAGATGCGATCCGATAAAACCGGCGCCGCCCGCGACGAGAATTCTTTTTACCCTTTTCATTGTCGGAGTTCCTTTATTGTTTGACACGGATCCGTTTGAATCACCGCTTTTATATTTTGAATAAAATGACCGGAATTGAATTTGCTGTCAGACATAAAAACTGATTGATTTTGTCATTATCGAATTTATTGCGCTTCTGTCAAGCTTTGTTTCCGCGCAATTTCGTTGTTTACAGGCCTGTTCCATTTGAATGTTCCGTTTCAGTGTTAAAAAGAACGGACTGATTAAAGCGTCTGTCGGCGGAATCACGAAAAAAATAAAATGAGGACAGTATAAAAGGAGCGGAATCATCTAAAAACAGAATAACTTATAGGATGTTTGCGTTATAATTTTTAATTATGACGCGGTCCGAATTTTATTTTTTATGTCGATTGTCGCGATGAACCGGCTGTCCGTTTACTGTTCGTGAGCGGATAGAATGAAAACAGGCCGGTAAAATAACGGATCGATAAAATTAACAAAATTACCGGAACTCTAATTTCTAATTTTCAAGATCGTTTTTCATTGCAACGATTGTTTTATGATTTACAGGTGAAATGACCCCTTTTTCGGTAACGATTCCGCGGATCAGACGCGCAGGAGTGACGTCGAACGCGGGGTTGTAAATATCGATGCCGTCGGGAGCGGTTTGTCGGCCGAAGCCGTTTCGTACTTCTTCCGGGTCGCGCTGTTCGATCGGGATCAACTCACCATTATCGAGTGTCAGATCGAATGTTGAAAAAGGGGCAGCGACATAAAAAGGAATACCGTGCGCAGCGGCGTTGACGGCGACACTGTAAGTTCCGATCTTGTTGGCGGTATCTCCGTTTGCGGCGATTCGGTCCGCACCGACAAAAACGGCATTGATCTTTCCCTGTTTCATGACCAGCGCTGCCATTGAATCGCAAAGAAGGGTCGTTTCGATTTGGTGTTCTCTTAATTCCCAAGCGGTCAGCCGGGCCCCCTGAAGGAGCGGTCGGGTTTCGTCGGCGTAAACATGGATTTTTTTCCCCTGTTCGCTTGCGGAAAAGAAAACAGCCAGCGCGGTTCCGTAATCGGCGGTTGCCAGTCCGCCGGCGTTACAATGTGTCAAAAGTCCATCTCCGTCTTGGACAAGTTCGGCGCCGAACGATCCTATTTTGCGACAAAGGACTTTGTCTTCGTCATGGATCAGGACAGCTTCTTTCAGTAGCTGAACCGCGATTTCGCGAGTCGGGATCCGGTTCTGAAGTGTCTGGGCCCGATCTTTCATTCGATCAAGTGCCCAAAAGAGATTGACCGCCGTCGGCCTGCTTCCGGCAAGATATTCGACCACCCGATCAAGTTCAGTAAAAAAATGAACCTGATCCGGATCCTCTGCGTCTCGAAAGATCGCCTGCAGACCGACGCAAACACCGTAAGCCGCCGCGATTCCAATGGCCGGGGCTCCCCGAACACGGAGTTTTTTTATTGCTTCCCAAACCGCCTCGACATTCCGGCAGCTAATGATTTTTAACTCAGTCGGCAAAAGAGTCTGATCAATCATATTCAGGTGGCCGTTGATAAAATTTTCAAATGTCCAATCAGTGCCGGAAGCCGAATTGGACCAGTAAAGAGTTTCAGTGTTCATGGTCGATCCTGTTTGTAAAAATGACGGCGACGCGCTTGTAATTACAAAATGTTTACGTTTGTAATTAACAATAAAGCCTTAAAGGATTACATGAGTAATCGGAAATAATGTTTTTGATTTTGTTTTGAGACACCGGAGAGCCGATCAAGATATTTTTGCCGACAGATATAATTTGAAAAAGGGATCTCCTTTTGCGAAGAGATCCCCTGTTATACCAGTAAGGCTTTTTTCCGTTGGTGTCGGACACTTTTTAATTTTCAAAAAATGTCAGCGGTCAAAAACGGAAAAGATCCGTTTCCTGTTTAAAATTCGGCGGAGAAATTATTTGCAGCAACAGCAGCATTTTTTATAATCGCCGATGGCCGGTACGGCTTTATGAGTATCAGGACCGAAGAGACGAAGACCGACGAGCGGTTCTGATCCGGTATTTTCAATGACAACACCTTTTTGTGCGGCTTCAGCGGTAATAAAGACTTCGTCGTCCGGTTCTTCTCCGTAATGAATCATGTTGGGAGATTCGATATTGAGTTTGCCCATTTTACCGCGTCCCTGGGTGGTGATCCATCCGGAAGCTCCGCCGTCTTTCAAGGTGAATTTAGCGCCCGGCATGACGGTCAACTCTTTGGCGGTGAACATTTGTTTACCGTCGATCAAGCCGTAAACGATCCAGCGGTCGAAGCAGCCGGCTTCGGGATCGGAAGTTTCTTTATCGAGAATCGGTTCAAGATAATTATGTTCTTTGAAGAACGGGTCGACGTTCTTTTCCCAATCGAGTTGATCGACGATGAAATCGAGATCGAATTTTTTGTCATCAGGAACATTTTTGACGAGCAGATCCCAGGAAATGGCGTCTTTATCGACCAAGGAAGCGAACATTCCGAAGACATCGGATCCCCATTGAGGTTCGAATGTGCAGACGGATCCGGGCGCATGAAGAACGCCGGCGGGAACGAGCCAGCCGGTTCCCGGTTTGAGCCGGTAAGCTTTGGAAAGATCAAGAATACCGTTGTCGCCTTTGTTCCAATTTTCGAGGCATTTGCGAACTTGCGCTTTAGTGGTGCCCGGTTCGAGGCCCATGAAAGTATAATCGAAGCGGTTTTCGGCGGCATTGAGCTGCGGAGGATAATAATAGGCTTCGGGTTTTCCGTCCTGCCCGGTCAGTTTGGCGTCTTTGTCCATCTGATGAACGTGATGGGGAAGAGGTCCAAGGTTATCGAAAAACTTGGAAAAGACCGGCCATCTTTTATAAGTGTCCCAAATATGATTGCCGACGACACTTCCTTTTCCTTCCGCAACGGCATCGCGCAGGAGGAACCGCTGTCCGTTGAATCGGACATAGCTGAGACCTTCGTCTTCGGCGCGGCCGGCGTTATCGGCTTCGGTTGTACTGGAAAACCATCGTTCGTCAATACCGCCGCGATCAAGTCCGAGCGCATACCAGTCGGTTGGGGCCAGTTTGATCCGGCGGCCCGGCTTGCAGAAAACGCGCGGAACCCAGTTAGGAGTCAAATAAAGAAGGCCGTCATTGGCTTCCATAGCCTGAGCCAGAAGTGACGAGATGTCGTCTTTGGACGCGATTTTCGATTGAGCAAATGCCATTTTTGAAATCTCCATAAAAAAGGAAGGAAACACAAGGGGTTCTGCCGAGAGTTCGGAAAGTATCTTATGGCCGGGTCAGCCCGCCGCGACGCGCCGCATCCTTGCAGCGTCCGTTACAATACAGGAATTGCAGTAACTGATGTAACAGTTTATTTCAAAAATTCGAAATACGCGGCGGGCGGATCCGGTCATGACAATATTTCTTTTTCGCTGGAAACGCCCTTTTCGGATTATAGATGCCCTTCTTTCGGTTTTATTTTTTTACGCAAGCCGACCCGTCTTGGGGGAAATGATCTGAAATTCTGTTAAATGGTCTGATTCGATTGATGAAGATCCGGTCTATGGTCGGATGAACGTCAGAAAATCAGGGAAACAGACAGAAAACATTGGAAAATAAACGGCTGAAAAATACGAAAAAAATAAAAATCGAAAGGTATAGCTTTCCATTATTGAAATTTTTTGTCTGTTTGTCAAATAGTTTCCGGGAAATTTTTTTATTTTTAACAAAATTTTTCTTTTTTCTTTTTTTTACTGATATTGATCTTGGTCAATTTTTTAAAATAGTGATAATAAATTAATGACTGCGAAGAAAATTTTCGGTCGAAAAATATTTGAAGTTTTACAGAAGATAAATAAAATTATTTAAATAAATAAAATTGACAAGACAAAAAGATTGCGATAAGTATAAAGATTGTCACAAGATGAATTTGTTAATTCCAAGTATTTTGAATAATTTTTATAATTGTTTTTAATGAAAATTTAAAAAGTTCTCAAAAATAATTCGACTCGGCGGAAACAGAAGCTATAATATAATTGGAGTAAGGTTTACCGAGTTATTCAATGTTTTTTTTGCGAAAGCTGTCATTAGGGAGCGCGTATTGCATAAAAAGAAACAGAAGGAAAAATTGGCAACCAGATTTGTGTGAATGACGGTTTTAAGGATTTTAATAAATTTTATAAAAATTCCGATTTTTACTAAAGATTGTTAAAAAAATGGCCGATAAAACCTGAAGAGAAAGGACTCTCCAAAGGATTGAAGAGCGGATTTCAGGCAAAACAAGACCGATTGACCAATTCCAAGGGCGGTTTTTCCGTTTTTAAATTAAGTCATCAGTCTCAACAGCGCAAAACCGAATTTGCCAGGAGAAATAAAAATGAATATTTATGGATCGCATCTCGTTCAAGGTACTCAGAGCATTAACGCTCCTATGCAGGCCGAAAAATTATCGAATAACAAGGAAGTTGAATCGAAGACCCAAACGCCGGTCAAGGACGAAATTGAGATCTCGCTCAGCGCTCATGAAGTTAATGAAAATCGAGGAGTTGGTTTAGCGTTTGACGCCAGCGATGTTCGTTTTGACCGGGTTAACGAAGCCCGCGCTAAAATTGCATCGGGCGTGTATGACGATCCCAAATATTTGGAAGCCGCTCTTGAAAAGATGTTAGCCAGCTTCTAAAAGTATACCAATGTATTTTTCGACCTGATGCCAGAAGAATTGTCAGCTCATAATACTGCCGCGCTGTCTGAAAAGACGAAAATTATTATGTTGACGGTGTAAAATTTATTGATAGTTTAAATAATATATACTAAAAGCGGGTTTTGGTAAAATTGCCAAAATCCGCTTTTTACATTTACTTCGATGATGGTTTCTTGCAGTTTTATTGTTCTGATATTAAAAGGACTGAGAGTTACGAAGCTGATCGACGGGTTATACGGAAAATTAAAGTATTAGCCGATAAAAATTTTTTATTATGTTCCTTAAAATGATTTGAGCTATTTTTAAGTCTCTTTAAATAAATTTTGTATTCTTCTTGTTTGAACTTTTGGTAAAATACAAATAAATTTTAATGAATGTTTATTAAAATTTATTATCTCTTAATTTACGCAATCTATTTAATTTTTGCTTATTATATTTAATTTTATATTGTGTAGATTAACAATTTTGCGCAACTTTTGCAAACTATGTGTATTAACGATTTAACTCTATGTATATCAGCTATTTATGCTCATTGTTGTTTTTTTGGTATTTTATCAAAAATGAAGGAAAAAGAGCGGTAAGCAATATTGACATTGATATTTCAATAAATAAAATACAGGGGTTGTATTAAAGAGGTTGGATAGGATAATTTTATCGATTGTTCCGGTTTGTTAAAATATTTTATCAGATTTCTTTAAGGTTTAAATTTTTAAAATTAGGCAGAACAATTAAAATGTTTTGTTGAATTTTAAAAGTATTTTTATTTGGGTATTGTTTTTGGAGATTAAAAAAATGAAAAATTTCATGTCTTGCATTGGAATTGCCGTTGTTGCTTTAATGGCTGTTCTGTTTCAAGCTCAATCAGTAAGCGCTTTTTGTCCTTGCAAATCCTGCTGTGTCAAGCCTTGCTGCGCCGCTCCTTGTGTCGTTCCCTGCTGCGTTAAGCCCTGTCATTTTGTCAAACCCTGCTGCGCCGCTCCTTGCTGCCCCAAGCCTTGCCGAGTCCGATTTGTCTGCAAGCCGAGCTGCTGCCCTTGCGCTCCGGCCGTTAAAGTTGAAGTGAAAAAGGTTTGTTGTGAAGAACCCAAATGCTTCAAACGACATTGCTTCAAACGAATCTGCCGACCTTGCTGCTGCGCCGCTCCTTGCGGATGTGAAGCTCCGGTTCTTGTTGCGCCGGTCAAAGTAAACGCTCCGGCTCAGGCTCAGGCTCCGGCCGCTCCGGCCAAACCGGCTCCGGTTAAAAAAGCGGTTCCGGCTGTTCCTGCCAAGAAAAAATAATATTGGGAAAAGTTTGACTGTATTGACAATTCAAGATCTCTTTTCCCCAAAGGGATCTTTGAATTTTACCGGAACAATAAAAATAGCCTTGATTGTATTGAGAATCAAGGCTATTTTGTTTTCTTAAAACACATTGTTTTTTGAATGGTGTTTTATACTGTTCTCATTTTAATTTCCCGTGATTCCGCCGATTGACTTGGCGAATCGGGTGTTCTTTTGACGTTATCATGGAAAATAAAGCGCTAAAGTTATAAAATCGTGTCAGTTTTCGGGACTTTTATGTTACGATTGATTTTATTCAGGAAACATTTTGGCGTCATCTTTTCGTGTTCGTTCTCTGAAATTTAAAATCTTGTCGAACGAGAAATAATTGGAATCATGAAAATTGGATCCATACCAAGCGAGTCGGCAAACGAAATAAATGTCATTTCCGACGATGCGCCAATCGACATATTGGAAAGCGTTCAGCGGATTGGGTTGTTGGTAAATAATGGAGCGGACTTCCCAGTTTTTAAGATCGGGAGAAGAGACAAGGGCCAAAGTATTGCGGATCCCCTTTTTCCAGTCAGATCGAACCCAGCAGGTCAAGGACCAATATTTCTTTGAAACGGAATCGTATCGAATGGCGAATTTTGAGGAGCCTCCGGGGAATTTTATAAGATCGGTTTTCGGATCGTAAGTCAACTGTTTACCGTCTTTGGAAAGGGGAAGCATTGCGGTATGATCAGCCTTTCCTGGGTTTTCCAGCCTCATCATAACGAAGAGATTCTGTTCGGGATCGGCGACGACGTTGCCTTCGAGCCAGCCGGAGAACCGTTTATCCGGGATCCATTCAACGATGTTGCTTTCAGTCCAGTTTTCAGCGTTGAGCAGATCAGAGTTTTCCGGCGCACTTATAACCATTGTTTTAAACCAGGAAGGCCATTTTTTTCCAGTTTCGTCACCGAGAACGTCGATTTGCCACCAGATTCTTCCGTTGTGAACAAGAACGGGAACAGGATCGGAATAATACTTTTTATCAGAAAAGAGAAGACCGGACTTTTCGTCTTTGGGTTCCGTCCATGTTTTTCCTCCGTCATTGGAGCGTCTGATTGCGATGCAGTCATTGCTTTTTCCCTTGATGCCGGGACGGCAGAATCCGATCAGATAAAGAGATTGTCCTTTTTTGAACATTGTTCCGCTGTTTTGATTACGGAATTCACCGATTTTTTTCCAAGACGATCCTTGATCTTGCGATTCAAAAATTGTTGTGTGCTGCCCCCCGCTTTCTTTACCGAACCAGTCATGCGAAGCAACGATTGTTCCGTTATCGAGAATTTCCATTGACGGCGAGCCGAGATAAACGGTTTTCCAGTTTGAACTGGCGTCAATAATGGTTCCCGGTGGATTAGGGGTATTTTCGCGCTGCGGGTCTGCTTGGAGGACGTTCTCTCCTTCAGAGAACAACCCGTTTGAAAAAATGAAGAGAAAGAAAAATAAAACCATTAGCGAACAGGTGTTTTTTTTCATAATAAATCCTTTTCAACTTTTAGGAAGATTGATTAATCTCAGAGTGGCGCCAAATTCCAAATCTCCGTCATTGTATCGGTTTAAACGGATTTTCATTCTGACGTCGAAAGATCAGCCGATTCACGCAGTCAATCGGCGGAAATTGGAAAATTTAAAAACCAGTTCTAAAAATAATTTAAAGGTATACCGATTTCTTCATGAATTTTCCGTTATAACGTCAAAAGAACAGCCGATTAACGCAGTCAATCGGCGGAGATGACGGAAAATTTAAAATAAAAGCAGTATAATAAATACCCGTTATTTTATTTTTTAGGATTGCTTTCAGGACAGGCACTAAGTTTATTTCAATAAAAAATATAATTGGAGTCTTTTCGCCGTTATTTCAAATCGGGGAACAGAACAGGCAGAGGACGCGGTTATTTTGTTTTGTCGTCGAGCAGGCGTTCTTCAAGCAGGTGAATGAATTTGAGCATTGTCGGCGTAAAGACTTTTTTCTGACGGTGAATAATGCCGATCGGACGGTTGAGCAGGGGCGAGATCAAAGGAATAACGGCGATTTTTCCGCTGGCAGCTTCAGCGGTAACAGTTGGTTCCGGGAGTATACTGACCCCGACTCCGACGCCGATCGCCTGTTTGATCGTTTCGATATTGTCGAATTCCATTTTTATGTTAACGTGAACGTTTCTTTGGCGCATATAGCGGTCGGTTTCTTTACGGATGATCAGATCACGATCGAAAGCAACGTATTCGACGCCTTGAAGTTCTTCAAGAGTGATTTCCTTTTTTGCGGCCAGCGGATGATTGATCGGTGCGACAATAACCATTTTTTCTGATCGAAGCGGAATAACGCTTATTTCCGGTGATGTTGCCGGATAGGAAACAACGCCGAGATCGACTTCTCCGTTAAGGACCGCCTGATAAACTTTTTGCGGATGCTGGAATTCAAGCCTAAGATTGGCTTGCGGGTGCGATTTGAGAAAATCGCCCATGCAGAGACTCATGTCATGAAGTCCGACTGAATAGATCGCCGCAACGCGAATCAGTCCGCGAACCTGATCATGCAGTGCCTGAATTTTCATAACCATGTTATCGTAACTTTCAAGGATCTCGCGAAAACTTTCGTAACAGATCTGACCATCGGGCGTCAAGACGAACGGGCGTTTGGCCCGATCAAGAAGCTGAGTGCCGAGATCTTTTTCCAATCGGTGAATAGATTGAGTTGCGGCGGACTGACTGACATTATTGGCGCTTGCTCCGCGGGAAAAACTTTGATATTGAACAACATCGCAGAAAATTCTAAAGGTTTCAATGCTCATAATAAGGGGTCCTTTGAATAAAACAGATCAACGGATCAGAATGAAATCATTACCAAAGTTTTTGATCAGATCAATATCATTAAAAATATTCGCCGACAGGCATTTCGAATCGGCGTTTTTCTGATATTGGAACAGGAACAAAAAGTGTCGACAGAAACGGATCGGGGGATCAATCGTCGTTGTCGAAATCGGAATTTTCCGCATAAAGTTGAGTGGACAAATAGCGTTCACCGCTACTGAAGGCGACGGTAACGATTGTTTTTCCGATATTTTCGCGCCGGGCGGCCAAACGGGCGGCAACCGCAAGATTGGCGCCGGTACTTATTCCGACAAGAAGTCCTTCTTCGCGGGCAATACGCCGGGCCCAATAGTAAGCTTCTTCTGTTGTAACGGTTTCGACTGATGAGATCAGGTTCATGTCGAGGTTTTTAGGAATAAAGCCGGACCCGATTCCGGGAATTCCGTGCGGTCCGAGTCGTCCTCCGGAAAGAACGGAGCAGGTGGCCGGTTCGAGTGCGATGGCTGTAATAGCCGGTTTTTTGCTTCGGAGGTATTTAGTTATTCCGGAAAAAGTACCGCCTGTTCCGATACCGGCCAGGAACAGATCAATTTCACCGTTGGCTTGTTCCCAAATTTCCGGACCGGTCGTCGTTTCATGTATTTGCGGATTGGCCGGATTTTCAAATTGCTGCGGAACCCAGATCTTTGAATCGCATTTTTGAAGATCATGAACCTGTCGAACGGATCCGCTCATTCCCTGCTGGCCGGGTGTCAGAATGATTTTCGCTCCCAGCATTTTTAAAAGATTCTGACGATCCTGACTGACTGAGTCCGGCATAACAAGAGTTAAAGGATAACCTTTGGCCGCGGCGATAAAAGCGAGGCTTATTCCCATATTGCCGCAAGTGGCTTCCATTATTTTGGATTCGGGAGTCAGTATTCCCTTTTTTTCAGCGCTTTCGATCATTGATCGGCCGACACGGTCTTTAATACTCGAAAGCGGATTGAAATATTCAAGTTTGAGTAAAACGCGTGCCCCGCCAGGGGGTATGATTCGCGTTAAATTTATTAAGGGGGTCGCGCCGGTTATTTCTGTTATATTATTATAGATCATCATTCAAACCGTTTCCGTTAATAGTTTTTCTGTCGGATCTTTTTTTATCCGGCGGCGGTTTATTCGACCGTGTTTGGGTTTTTGCAGTCAAGTTTTATTTCGGTTCCTCAAAGAAGCGGGGGAAAAATTTCTCTTTTCCGAAAGCGGACCAAGTAAATTTTTATGCTGTTTTATAGAGGCGGATAAAATTGAGCAAAACCTGAATCAGGAAAAAACAATAATATTAAATTTACTTATAGTTTAGTTAAAACAACTTGCCGAATTCATATTTAATTATATAACCGTATTTTCTGTTGAAAAGGATACCCGGTTTTAACTCTGTTGACAAATTCCAGCAAGGCTTTACACTGAAAGAAAAAAGGTGTATTGGTGTTTTTTTAATTAATGTTCCTTGTGAACAACAATAATATTATATCGTTAAGGAAGCGGCGGATAAAGCACGAAGATAAAAATTTTTGAGATATTTTAATTTTTTCTGAAAATTTTATTGAAAAAATTTTAAAAGGAAGCCAAAAACATATAATAGGAACCGAAAGCGAACATTATTGACAAGCCAGTTCTTTTTTATTTTTATTGAACGGCAGAAAAAGGACCAGATCGAAGAATTGTCCGATGGACTTCAGAAAACGGACATGAAAAATTTGCGGTCATTATTTTTTGGTATTCCGTGATTTCCGCTGATTGATTTTGTGAGTCGTCAGTTCATTCGGTATTGGAACGGAAAATTCATAATGATTCGGAATAAATTATAAATTTTGAGGGGAAGGAAAATAAAATGCCCAAATTCGGATCGCATCTTTCGATCTCCGGCGGATTGGAAAATGCCGTTTACGCGGCTCAAAAACTGGGTTTCGATACCGTTCAGATCTTTTCCAAAAACAGCAATCAATGGAAGGCGGCTCCTCTGACGGACGAATCGGTTGAAAAATTTCGCAATGCTCTTGAGACAACAGGAATCGTTCAGCCGTTGATTCATGATTCCTATTTGATCAACTTGGCGACACCGAAATCGGATCTGCTGGAAAAATCGATCGAAGCATTTGCGAATGAATTGATACGCGCATCGCGACTTGGCGTTGATCGGGTCGTTATGCATCCGGGAGCGACGACCGGCGACACAATCGAAAACGGATTAAAACGGGTCGCGGATTCTTTTGATCAGATTTTAAAAACGGTTCCCCAAGATGTTATGATTTTAATAGAAACGACTGCTGGGCAAGGATCTTGTCTTGGCAGAACTTTTGAGGAGATCTCGGCGATTCGGGAACAGTCTCAATTTCCTGACCGGCTTGGCGTGTGTGTCGATACCTGTCATATTTTCGCCGCCGGTTATGATATTAGGACCCGGAGAGAATACGAAAAAGTTTTTGACGATTTCGACCGGGTTATTGGATTAAAACATCTTAAAGCGTTTCATCTGAACGATTCTGTTAAGGATCTTGGTTCACGGGTTGACCGGCATGCGCATTTGGGTTTGGGGAAGATCGGAGCGGAGCCGTTCGGTTTTATCGTCCGCGATTCCCGTTTTGCCGAGTTGCCGATGTATCTTGAAACCCCCAAAGGAGACACAGAAATTAACGGAGAGATCGTCGATTGGGATAGCGTCAATCTGTCCGTTTTACGCGGCTTTTGCTCCTGATAAAGTAGATGAGGCCGCAGCAGATTGTTATATCGGCATCATTATAATTTCCCGTTCTGTTATCAAAAGAACTGCCGAATCATGAAGTCAATCGGCGGTATTTACGGAAAATTAAAATGTTGCCGACATGCCCCCCAAATGGTTTGCGGCCTGCTTTTGGGGACATTGCCTGAAGGAATTAAAAATTCCAAGGGGATTCAACGGTGATTGGACGTCCTTCTTCAAGGGCGGTTGCAAGCCGACTGAGCGCGTCAGTTTCGATTTGTCGGACCCGTTCCCGGGTTAATCCGAGTGTTTCACCGATTTCTTTGAGAGTTTGTGGACGGCAGTCACCGATCCCGAATCTCATTCGAAGAACAGCCGCTTCCCGGGGATCCATAATTTCAAGCTGCTCCATTACAAATTTCAGATTGTCTCTTTCAAGTAACGTGTCTTCCGGGGGCCGGTTCCGTTCGTCCATCAGCATTTCTCCCAAAGTCCAGCCGGACTCAACTTGTTCCGGTTGGGGAGTCGTGTTATGAATGAGAATGGCCTTTTTAATAATCGGAAACGTCAGCGCGTTGGGGAAATTGATATTTTCTTTGATCAGCTTAACGATCACATCGTTTCCGCTTTTGGATACATCGCTCACAATCACGGACAGATAGGCATAATTGGGACCGGTGAGCGCTTTGGAATAGGAAAATACCACATCGTCCGCGGTGATGGCCGAGCCATCCCAAAAAGTGTGTTGGGGATTTAAAACGATTTTATATTCAAAGTCAGATA
>CAZZEF010000004.1:30757-36793 GCA_964652875.1 uncultured Planctomycetaceae bacterium | reverse complement strand
CGGGGAATACCCAGTCGGCGGGCGACTTCTTCAGGAGTTGGACATCGCCCGAGATCTTCGCTGAGTCTCAAGCTTGCCCGGCGCCATTTGGATAATAATTCGATCATATAAGCGGGAATGCGAATTGTTTTACCCAAATTGATCAAAGCCCGTTTGATTGACTGTTTAATCCAATAACTGGCATAGGTCGAAAATCGGGTTCCCTTATCCGGATCGAAGCCCTCAACAGCGCGAAGAAGTCCGAGATTTCCTTCTTCGATCAGATCTTGAAGTCCAAGTCCTTTTCCTGAATAACTCCGGGCAATATTAACAACCAGCCGCAGATTGGCGCGGACCATTCTGTCACGCGCCGCGAGATCTCCGACCGCAATGGCCGCCGCAAGCTCTATTTCCTCCTCTTGATTTAATAAAGGGGTTTCGTTGATCTCTTTCAAATAGATTTCCAGTGGTGACTGAATCACCGGTCCGGAATCAGAATACCTATCGTCCTCCAGATATTCAAATTCGTTTTCTTCAGTGCCCATCAAGAATAAACTCCGTCGATGATAAATGTACCATCGTTATTATTGCTGATATTTCAGGGAAAATCCCTGCCTGTTGTCCCGCATTCCCGGCCGCCAAACCGAAAATGCCTCCGCATTCGAAAAAATAATGATGCGGACTTCTTTCGAGATATTTTTATATCAGGAAAGAAAAATAAAATAGAGGTAATATAACAGGTTGGTATAATAGGTAAATCGACATAAATATAAGTAAAATATAAGAAACAAAAAAGAAAAACGAAATAAACGATTGGTAAAGAAGGGTAATATTTAACGATATTTTTAATTATACAGAGGGTGGTTGTTCAGAAAAAGAAAATTTTTTAACAAAGAACAATGATATTCGTTTTTATCGATTCAAAGCAACAAATTTAGGAACTTTCGACAGTAAAAAAGACAAGGAAATCAAAGATAAGTCGCTTGAGTTAAGGAGACGTTTTCTATTGCTTTAATTCAAATTTTTCGTCATTTCCGCCGATTGCTTACGGGAATCGGCAGTTCTTTTAACGCTGTAACGGAAAATTCATAAAAAAATCGTTTTAATTGTCAAGTTGTTTTTGAGCTTCAAAAATTGCGATTCCGGCGGAAACGGAAATATTGAGACTTCTGATGGCGTTATTGGTTGGAATTCTTAAACTGGTATCAGGATTTTCTTTAAGAAAGAATTCAGGAAGTCCGACCGATTCAGGACCAAAAATAAAAACATCCCCCCGATGATACTGAACATCATAATATCTTTTTTCCGCCTTTTTACTGAAATACCAAAAGGGGGGAAGGGGACGGTTCAGAAGAGCAAAGGTTTCGCGCATTCTTTGCTGGAGTTCGGACCAGTCATTAACCGCTTCCCAATCGAGTTTGGGCCAGTAATCGAGGCCCGCTCTTTTTAGTTGATGATCGGTTATATGAAACCCCAGTGGGCGGACGAGCCAAAGTTTCGAGTTGGTTCCGACACAAATTCGTCCGATAGTTCCGGTATTTTGCGGTATTTCAGGATGAAAAAGGACAACATGAAACTGGGGATCATTTAAATAATTTGTTTCGGGAGCTCGTGTCAGTTCAAGATCAGACATGACTTACTTTCTTTTTGTGTCAATTTTCAATATTGTGAAAAAGAGCGGCTAAACCTGATAAAATCAAATAACTGCAAGTGACAATTTCCGGTTTGGCGAACGGTCCGAACAGATCTTCCGCCTGAGAGAAAAGATCGGAAAGCGGTTTTTCGATCAGACGAGCGCCCCGTTCCGCAATGACAATCGGTATTGTCCGATCAGGTTTGTTATCGGTGTTTTGAGACACGTTGATTTTAATATTGGAATTCCTGTTTGTTTCCAAAGGAGTGTCCTTCGGTGACCGGTCGGAGTTCTTTGCGTCCATGTCAAAAGGACAATCATTGGAGACAATATTAATATTATCGTTATTAATATTATCGTTGTTATCAATAAGATCCGAGTTGGGATTTATTGCGTTAACATCAGGACCGTCGGCTTTAGTGTTAGGGGAATCCGTCCGGGGGGTGTCTGTCTTGACGCGTGAAATATGGTTGAATTGATGATTTTCAGACGGATTTTTTCCGGAAGTGTTTTCTGCGCAAAGAAATTCCGATTGATTATTGGTCTTGTGAAACAGCAAGTGCATTGAATTCAGATAGGAAGAAAAAACAGCGCCGATTAAACTGGAACAGATCCCGCATCGAATGCCGTCTTCCGTATTTGTTGCCGGATAATCAGGTTCAGATTTGGAAGGATCGTCAGAAGACGGGATATTTTGTGAGACAAGACTCAATGGCAATGGGCGCGACCATCCGGTATGCGGGAGGCGTTCCGTTCGTTCGAATAAAACTTGAGAGGAAATTTGCGGACCGGGAAAGATCGAACCGCCGAGAAATCGTCCGTCAGGATCAAGCAGATCGATGGTTGTTGCCGTTCCGATATCGACGATCAGGATCGGACCGGAGCGCTGGAGAAGTTTTTGGGCGGCGAACGCGGCGACGATTCGGTCGATTCCCAATTTTTCAAGGTAATCGTATCTTAACACGAGCGGAATATCCTGCCGCAATACCGTTTGAACGGGATCCCAAGGCCGATGACGTTCGATCCAATGACGCAGCGAGGCCGTTCGTTTCTCATTAACACTGGAGATCAGCCAAGAGAAGCGGCGAAACCGCCCTCCCTGTTCGATCAGCCAATGAGAAAGATCCGAAAAAACGGAAGTTGTTTCAACACAAACAGAAACAGGTTCAGGGAAGGAGGTTTTATAAGAGAGAACTGTAAACAGTCCAAATTTTATAAAACTGTTTCCGATATCAACCGTAATTCGGGCTTCCGTATTATCCATCGTTGTTTTTGCCTGAGATATTTATTATTTTGTCATATTATCAAACGATCAATATTGTTTTTGATATTAATTGCCATTTATCAAAACGGTTTTTAACCTTTTTACGGAAAAGGAGATCGAAACAGAGGTTTTCGATCAGGTTTATAGGAAATAACGAAAAACCCTGTAAAGTATATAGTATCATTGAAGCCGATATTTCCAAGGGGTAAGTCCGTCCGGATTTTCTCCAATTTGATTACTATTGTCAAAAACAGGAAAAATAGTAAAATAAAATAAGATTCATTAAACAGCAGAGTTGGATCTGCCTTTCATTACAAATTTTAAAGGAGTAAAAAATGTCCGATCTCGTTCCTTTTCATGGGGGATTGACCAAGCCGGTTCTTTGCGCGATTGCGAAAGAAGAAATTGAAAATTATCTGGCGAAAGCTGGAAAAATGGTCAAAGTTCCTGTTAGCGATGCGGATCTTTCAACCGTTTACCGTTGGGGAGACGGTGCGCTTTCTCCGACCTCCGGTCCGATGAATTCTGAAGTATTCAATCGGGTTCTTGATGAATCCGTTATAGAATATCAAGGGAAAAAATACGCTTGGACGATTCCGTTGTCTCTGCCGGTAACGGAAGAGTTGGCCAAGGCGCTCAAGACAGGTCAGGAAGTTGCGCTTGTTAATTCGCTTGATGAAATTGTAGCGACTCTTGAAATTGACGATATTTTCCCTTGGGACAAGATGAAATATATTAAGTCTGTCTATCTTACCGATCGAACGGATCATCCGGGCGCGGATATGGCGCTTGTTCATGACGCCGGCAAAGATTGGCTTTTAGGCGGTAAAATTCATGTTTTCCCGCAGAAAAAGAATCCGTCATTCGGCAAGTATGTTCTTTCTCCGCTTGAAGTTCGGGCGCTTATCGCTGAAAAAGGCTGGGATCGTGTCGTCGCGTTTCAGACGAGAAATCCTCTTCATCGCGCCCATGAATACGCGCTGGTTTACGGACTGGAATCGCTTCTCAAAAAAGGATTTAACGCGGGTGCTTGCCTGAATCCTTTGGTTGGCGAGACGAAAGGTGATGACGTGAACGCGGTTATTCGGATGCAGACTTATGAAAAGCTGATCGATGAACGTTCGCTTGGTGAAGGAGATAGCGATCCGGAACTTTGGAATGCCCGCGGAGAACAGGTTCCTGATCGGGTTATTCTTCTCGGACTTGACATAAAAATGTTTTACGGCGGTCCGAAAGAAGCGGTCATGCACGCGATTTATCGTCAGAATTTCGGTTTTACCGATATTATTATCGGACGCAAACACGCGGACGCACCTTATAAAGACGGAACGGCGATTTGGGGTGATTTCGATGCTCAGGAGATCTTCAATAATCTTAATGGCGATCTTAAAGAACAACCGTTAAATGTTGGATTCGCCGCATATTATGAATCGATCGGGCGCGTTGATCTGATGGAATTTCATAAAGAAGAAAAACCGGTCTTTATTTCCGGTAAAAACGTTCGGGCGACTCTTCAAAAAGGAGAACATGTTGATCCGCGCATTATGCGCCCGAGTACTTCCGCTATTCTTGCCGCGGCGATGAAACAGTGAATTTTGTTTTTTTAATACGATCAAAATAACAGCAAAAAATATTTTAAAAATGGTATAAAAAGCCCCTCCTGTTGACGGAAGACGCTTTTAACCGTATCATAATAAGGAACGGAAATTGGAACTTTTCAATTTTTCGTTCCTTTTTCGTTTTCTTGACTGTTGTTTTGGTTGAATCGGTCTGTATTAATATTGGTCGGTTGGAATATAATTTATACTGAAAAATTTTTCTGGATATAATCTATATTGAGTGTTATCTATTGGGAATTGAATTTGGTTCAGAGCTGAAATTGTTGGAAAAGAGGGGCAGGGGCGTCTGATGCCGGAAATACGTGAGCTTTCCGCAAGTATGATCAATAAAATTGCCGCAGGCGAAGTAATTGAGCGGCCTGCGAGTGTTGTTAAAGAACTTGTTGAGAATTCGATTGATTCGGGAGCGAAGCGAATTGAAATCAATATTGAAAAAAGTGGTTTTGATCTGATCAGGATAGTCGACAACGGATGCGGAATAGCGAAAGATCAGCTTTGTTTGGCGCTTTCGCCGCATGCGACAAGCAAGATCGCGGACGCGGACGATCTGTTTAAGATCAAAACGCTTGGTTTTCGAGGTGAAGCGCTTGCTTCGATTGCCGAAGTGTGTCAGCTTACCGTTCAGAGCCGAACGGCGGATAATCCGGAGGGGTCGGAAATCCGCAGCGAAGGCGGTGATCGTTCTGATCCGATTCCTTGCGGAATGGCGCCTGGAACGATTATGAGTGTTCGAAATATCTTTTTTAATGTTCCCGCCCGGCGAAAATTTCTCAAAAGTCCGACAACGGAATTCGGGCATATTTCGGAAATGGTGAACCGTCTTGTTGTTCCGAACAACGACATTCATTTTGTCTTTCGTCATAACGGAAAAATTGTTTATGAGCTTCCCCCTTCAGCTCCGTTGGAGAGACTTGCCAAGGTTTTCGGTTCGGAAACGGCGGAGAAACTGATTTATGTCGA
The DNA here is from genome assembly GCA_964652875.1 of uncultured Planctomycetaceae bacterium. Lineage (GTDB taxonomy): Bacteria > Planctomycetota > Planctomycetia > Pirellulales > Thermoguttaceae > JAUNBG01. The sequence continues at coordinate 31,338 of CAZZEF010000004.1, read as the reverse complement.
GTCCCGGCGGGGCGATGTTCATGTTTTCGGTTACGTTGGGCATCCGGACAGCAGCCGGGCCAATTATAATTTGCAGTATTTCTTTTTGAATAAACGGTTTATTAAAGACCGGTCGCTTCAGCATGCTCTTTCGGAAGCTTATCGCGGTTTGCTTCCGGTCGGACGTTATCCGGTCGCGTTTCTTCAAATTGAAGTTCCTCCCGATTTTGTCGATGTTAATGTGCATCCGACCAAAATGGAGGTTCGTTTTTTGAATTCGAGTACAATTTATTCGGGTTTTCTTGGCGCCATTCGGGAAGAATTTTTGCGCGTGGATCTTCGCAGCCGTCCGAATCTTGATCAAGAAAACGGATCCGGACAGGATCAAGAGGACGGGTCTTTCGCAAAAAACAGAATAATAAGCAATGTCGACTCGACCGATCCGCAAAAGGCAATTGACGATTCTGCAGTCGAAGAGATGCGGTCGAAGATTCTCGGTTGGGCCAAAGGGGAGCTTGAGTCCGCGTCAATGACGAAAAAGAACGTTGGCGTTTCATCCGCTCCTTCTTCGAGTGATCGAAATCCTGGCGGCTCGTTCGGAA
>CAZZEF010000004.1:17897-30747 GCA_964652875.1 uncultured Planctomycetaceae bacterium | reverse complement strand
TTATTCCTTATCCGGACAACGGAGCCCGGTTATTCAGTGTCGGTTCGTCAACGGGCGGATCTTTGGGGGGCAGATCGTCCGCCGGATCTTTGTCAGGAGGACAATTCGACGGGACGCCGCAGGCTCAGCGGGATAAGGGCGAGTGTGTCGATTCTTTGGAAAATGATGGGTTGACACTTCATCAGCTGGAGAAACGGTCTTTACCAAAAACGGAAATGAAAGACAGTCAAGTTAATTCGGAGCGAGGCTTGACTGAAGAGGGATCTTCCGATCGACTGCCTTTATCGGTGTCAGGTTCCGCTTTGGAGATCCGTCAGGAAGAAGGGCAAAAGAGAGATCCGGTCATTCAGATCCATCAGCGTTATTTGGTGATGGAAGTCGAGCAGGGAATGGCGGTCATTGATCAGCATGCACTTCATGAACGGATCCTTTATGAGAAGATCAAGGAAAAAATGGCCAAAGGAACGCTTGAATCGCAGCTTTTACTGGTTCCGGAAGCGATTGATCTTTCTCCGGTTGAAGCGGCTTGCGTTCTTGAAAACAAAGATCTCTTCTTGAGTTTCGGATTGCAGACCGGCGAATTTGGGGGAAATACGATCATTATATCGGGCTATCCGTCCATTTTGGAAAAAGTACCTCCGCGCGAAATATTATTTATGCTGCTGGATCCGATTTTGTCCGGCGGTAAAAAACCGGAACGGACTGATTTGCTGGATTCGATGATGCACCAAATGGCCTGTAAGGCGGCGATTAAAGCCGGAGATCAACTCTCGCCGGAAATGATTCAGGAATTAATGGATCTTGCCCGGGCGGAGATCAATTCGCATCATTGTCCGCATGGGCGGCCGTCAACCCTTGTTTTTACCTGTGTTGAACTTGATAAACTGTTTAAACGGACTTGATATGCCTGATCCATTATTATTTTTTCGATGGCATTAAACGGACTGACGATTCACGCGGTCAATCGACGGAAAATAAAAATGTAAATGGTATAAAATATTCAAGTAAAACAGTAAAACGGTTAAAATTTATATCATGTTTAACAGCCGGATTGAGTAAAGATCAAAAGAATCTTGACAAGTGTTATTGTGAGCAATACAATTATTATCAATGTGTTGCGGCTTCCGTATTTTATCTTTAATAAATTTTATCTGTTGTAAGAGGAGAATTAAGATGGTCCGAACTTTTTTCTTGTTGCTTGTTTTTGTTCTTTCGATCAGTTTTATTGCCGGATGCGGACCGAAAGAGAAAAGAAGCGGTGTGTCCGGATCGGTAACAATGGACGGTAAACCGGTAGACGGTGCGCAGATTACATTCACTCCTAAAGCGGGCAATCCGTCCAATGAAGCTTACGGGCAAACGGACGCATCAGGAAAATACACACTGCGCGGTTTGATCGGCGGTGAGAAAGCCGGAGTTCTTGCGGGCGAATATAAAGTAACTATTATAAAAAGAATTTCCGTTGATTCCGGTAAAAAAACACCTGATCTCTATCCGGACGAAAAAGGCAATACAAAAATGGTTTCGGTAATGGTTGAAAAAGATATGCTTCCAATCATTTATGGCGATTTGGAAAAAACTCCGCTGTCCGCGTCAGTCGCCGATGCGAATGCCGTTATCGATTTTAAACTCGATTCCAAATTGAAATAATTTTCAAATAGTCAGCGTCCGATTGAACGCGTTCGCTTTTTATTTTGCTTGCATTTATACTGCTTTTATTTTAAATTTTCCGTCATCTCCGCCGATTGACTGCGTTAATCGGCTCTTCTTTTTGACGTTATAACGGAAAATTCATGATGGAATCGGTATAATTCTTCGTGAATCTGCCGATTGACATTGTGAATCGGCTGTTCTTTTGATGACAGGATAGAAAATTTATAATGGAACCGGTTTGACGATCAGAAAATTAAACCGCGGATCGCGAATCGAAAACGCTTATTATTGGAAATGATCCTGTGATCAGCTGGAAAACATACAGAAAATTTGGAATCGGCTCATGAAAAATTTATTGGTTCCCCTTTTTGTGTTTTATTTTATTTTTACGACGAATATCTTTTTCGAGGATCAGTCTCTTAAATGTGAAGCGGAGCAGATCTTTATTGAAGCGGAGTCGTTCCGTGAATTGGGGGGCTGGGTTGTCGATCCGCATTCGATGGCACAGATGGGCTCCTCTTATGTTATGGCTCATGGATATGGCCAGCCGGTTGCTGATGCGAAAACGGAGATCAATATTAAAACGTCCGGTCATTATACCGTTTGGGTTCGAACCAGAGACTGGACCGCAGTTTGGAATCGGGGAACATCGGCCGGACAGTTTAATGTTGTTTTGAACGGAAAAACACTTGAGACGAAATTGGGGACCAACGGTAAAGACTGGAGCTGGCAGAAGGCGGGAACCGCGGATCTGTCTGCCGGTCAAAATGAGCTGGCCCTTCATGATCGAACCGGTTTCAACGGACGCTGCGATGCCGTTTATTTAACCTCGGATCCGAAAGATCTTCCGGAAAATGAAGCTGGAAAACTGGCCGTGTTCCGGCATCGTCTGACCGGATCCGCGGTTAAAGATTGCCGGGAGCGTTTTGACTTGATCGTTGTCGGGGGGGGCATTTCGGGGATCTGCGCGGCGGCGGCCGCGGCCCGAACCGGCAGTCATGTCCTTCTTTTGCAGGATCGGGACGTTTTGGGCGGATGCAACAGTTCTGAAATTCGCGTCGGACTGGGCGGCTTTATTAATGTCGATCCTTATCCGAATTTGGGAAATGTTGTTCGCGAAATTCAGCCTCTTTACGGAAGCGGCGGAACTTATCCGGCGGAGTTTTATGAAGATGCCCGTAAAGAGATCCTCTTTAAAAGGCCGGGAACAAATTGCCGTCTGATGTTTCGTGAACATGTTTACGCGCTTGAAATGGATCCGAACGATTCGAAAAAAATACGAGCCGTATTATCCCGAAACACTCATACCGGACAGGAGACACGATTTTTCGCGCCTCTTTTTGTTGACGCGACAGGCGATGCGGTGCTTGCCCGAATGGCTGGTTGCGAAGTCATGTACGGACGCGAGGCGCGGAGTCGTTTTCATGAGATCAACGCCCCGGAAAAAGAAGACCGACAGGTTATGGGGCATTCCGTTCTTTGGTATGCCCGGCCGCAAAAGGAGCCTGTTGCTTTTCCCGATATCGATTGGGCCATTCCGTTCGATGAATCGAAGGTTTATTATATCCGCGGGGGCGATTGGGAGCAGGAGGCGGGCCAATATCGCGATATGGCCGACGAGACGGAATACATCCGCGATTATGGCCTGTTATCGATTTATTCAAACTGGTCTTATATCAAGAATCATTCGAAACGTAAAGCGGATTACGCCAACGACGCGCTCAATTGGGTCTCGCCGATTGGAGGCAAACGGGAAAGTTACCGCGTTGTCGGCGATTATGTGTTAACGCAAAATGATTTGGAAGGACAGAAAGTTCTCAATGATAAAACGGCGGCGATTACCTGGGATATTGATCTGCATTTTCCCGATCCGGATAATGTCGCCAAGTTCGGCGAACCGTTTCGATCCTGTGCGTATCATCGGGGATTCGGTGCGCCTTATCCGGTTCCTTATCGATGTCTTTATGCCCGGGATTGCAATAATCTCTTTTTGGCCGGTCGGCATATCAGTACTTCTCATGTCGCTTTTGCCGCGATTCGTGTTATGAGAACGCTCGGAATGCTCGGCGAAGTCGTCGGAATGGCGGCTTCAATTTGTCGAGAGGAAAACGCGCTTCCGCGAGATGTTTATGAAAAATATCTTACCCGGCTTCAAACAATGATGACCAATGGGGTTCCGCAGCCTCCTCTTTATCATGCGTATCAAAACGGTGTTATTGAAAAGTACCATTTTAAAGAACTTGGAATGATCAATATTTCGCATAATCCGACCCCGCATTTGAGTGACCGGGTTAAAAAAGCAATTCGTGAACTGGGAATGATTCATCGAAAAGAACATCCTGAACTTCGAAATAAAAAGGATCTGCCGGTACTGACCATTGATCGTCCAATGATGATCAGCGCGGAAAATCAGCCGGAAAACGATTTCGTTTTAAAAGGAAGCGAACTTGTTTTTAATGGGAGTAATAGCGAGTTTTTTCAAAATTTAACCTTGAACGGACCGGTAGACAAGGTCACGGTCAACGCGTCGAAGATCCAATGGATTGGATTGCTTGACGGATCGGGGCGTCAATGGATCAAGTCCGGACAGGGAACATTTTCTTTGGCGGGCGGCTTTTCTTTTTCCGGTAAAACAGATGTTCAGCAAGGAACACTGGAACTGTTGGCCGGCAAAGACAGCCAGTCTCCTAAAACGGGAAATATTGAAATTGGACCAGCAGGAACACTTGTTTGCAAAGCGCGCAACGCGTTAGGGATTTGGGCCGAAATCAAAACACTGCCGGATGAACTGACTGTTAAAGGAGAACTTCAGGGTCCGGCCGATACGCATGTCAATTTGGGAAAGATCATTCTGACCGATGGAAGAATTACAAGTGGTTCCGGACGCGGGTCTGATATTCTCGGCAATTTCTGTTTGGCTGGCAAGACGACGGCACACGGAAACTGTTTAATCAATGCGACGCGAATTTCATTTCGAGGCGATGATTATGTTGTCGAACAAGGGAGCGGTCTTTTCGATCTGCCCGGCGAGAACGATCTCTTGCGGATTGAATCCGATCTTGATTCCTTGCATGGCTGCCCCCTTCTTCGCAAAGAAGGAAAAGGACGCTTGATTCTTTCGGGTAATTTTGGTTCATCCTTTCCGATTGATCTTCGGGAAGGAACGCTGGAATTGGCCGGTAAGGCACGAATTGAAAAAATGACGGTTGCCGGAACGCTGCTGATCACAAAACCCGGTCAAAAAATTTTAGGGGATCTTGATGTCAAGCCGAACGGAAAAATCGCCGTCGATGTTCGTCTGTTGAAAATGTTTCTTCATCGGGATCTAAAGGAAAAATCAGATCAGACTGACCGTCTGAATCAAAGTAAAGACGAACACTCAAAGCGTCTTTCAATTCCTCTTCTTTCCGTTTCCGGCAAGATCAAAGGAAATGTCAAACCGGAATGGATCGGTGACAAAACCGGTTTAAAGATCAATTGGGATGATATTGATATTTTTGGCAAATAAGAAACGTTATAAAGAACAGAGATGTTTGATATAGAAGATCTATCGCAAGCAGGCGGTTTTCGTCTGACATGGATTACAACGGTTTCCGTTCAAGGCAGTTTTCTTAATCGGAAACTTTTTTATACTGTTGTCATTGTTGAAATTTCAAAATTTCCGCGTTAATTTTATGAGCCGACTTTTTTTGACGTCAAAAAAAGGGAGCCGATATAAAAGTGGGTATAAAAATCGGGGACGAAGTTTTTGCTTTCGCAATGTTTCGGAGCCCCGATGGCGGAAAGTATCCTTGTTTATACGTAAGCGCTTTATTATAAATGATTTGATCAGTTCAGTTGTATTATCGGAACATTTCCCTTAGAATTTCATTCGCATTTGAACAATAAAGGTATTATTTGACGAATTTTCGGTTGTATCGGATCCGTATTTGGCACTATTGATATCCGAATAAACATAATTAAGTCCGAGCCGCGCGTTTGAGTTCCAATACCAATTCAAGGCGGTGGTGAAAGAACTCAATTCGCCGTAAAAAGAACTCAATTCGCCGTAAATGGTATTCTCACCGGAACATTCTTTCAGGTTGTTCATGTCGGTCCAAGACCATTGACCGGCAACTTCCCAAGCGCCGAGTCCTTTAAAACATTTCTGGTCTCCGAGATCGATCAGTTCGCAGTTTTCGGGAATATAAGCACCGCCGAAGACACCGTTTGTTTTATTATAGGTTTGATAGGCGCCGGGAGTTAAAAAATAGCGGGTCGTCAAAGAGACACCGTAAGCGTTATCGTACCCGCTGTAATCGCCGATGAAAAATTCGGAAACGATTCCCAGTTCTTTTTTCTGCCAAGCGGCTTCAAATTCGGTAACAGAATAAGTGCCGGTGTCAAGATTCAAGGTTCCGTTCATCTGATAAGCCATATCGTTGGACCAGCCATTCGGTCGGCATCGAAGTTTGGTCTGATTTTTATTACCGTTGCTCGGGTCGGACCACATAAAGCTGCCGCCGAGATGAAGAACTTCGCAAAGATGACCGTCCGCGCTTTCGCAGTAGATCGGCGCCCCTGACAGACGGGTATTTAAAATTACGCCCGGTGTATCGCTTGAAACCGCGCCCAATTCTTTCGTATCGGAAAAGCTGAAATCCTGACCGATGAAAATACCGTTGAACCATCGAATGTTTTTATCATTGAAATAATGGACGGATCCGAGACCGAGACGACGTCCAACGCGGAAAGAATAGGTGTTCGTATCAAAATCAGCGAATGTGTTGTTATAAAAATTCTCCAAATGTCCAATACCTGTTTCGACCTTGAAATAACCGACTTTCGTATCGCCCAGCCAAGGAAGATCATTCATTGTGAACAAAACGTTTTTGAATTGAATATTTTTATTAAATGCGATTGTGCATTCATAGCCAACGTTTTTGGCGACTTGACCCATTGCCGAAAGACGGACATCGCGGACCTGATACTGTTTGGGAACATTTTTGTATAATTCGCGGTTCTTTTCGCTTTGATCGGCAGTAAGAGCGTCTATTTCAAGATAGCCTCCGAGTTTGCAGGTTATTTTTTTCTTTTCTTTGGCTGACTTGTCCAGGTCACTTTTGACGGCATCCAGTTCCGATTGAAGAGCATTCATCGATTTTTGAAGATCCGCAAGTTGGTCGGATGAAATACTGGAAGCCGGAATATTATTATCGGAAGGATCTGCTGGAGTTGACAGGTTTGTTTTCAGCGAGGCCGCAGCCGGAAGATTGACCGCATAAAATTCGGAAGATGAGACTGGCGACGAGGATTGGTCCGCATTATCCTGGGATGAAGCAAAATTCCCGTTTCCGAAAAAAATCAGAAGGAAAATTAACAGGCTGATTCCGTATTGTTTTTCTGTCAGAAATACTGTCGTTTTCCGAGGATCTTCGGAAAATAAAAGGGAACCTGTCTGCCTGAAGTGTAAAATACGCTTCAACGCATCAAGGGTTGTTAATATAATTGTCATAGTATTTCTCCGTGAATAACCATTTTAATTTTTTCAGTAAAACAAATCCATGTCCATTATGTCCATGAAAATTTTTTTGTTTTTAATGGACTTTTTATCGGAATTTTATATAGACTCCACCCTATAAAATTATTTTTAATAATAAACATGTTTTATTTAACCCATTTTTACATAATTTTAAAGAATATTAAGTTTGTTTATCAAAGTAATGAACCAATCAATCAAGAATCAATTTGTATTTAATCCTTTATATTTAAGAAAAAACGAAAATATTATGATTAATAAGAAAAAGGCAACAATAAATAAAAGGGCTGTAATCTTTTTTGAAAAATATTATAAAAATAAAGGAGCAGGTTGTATTTGTGTTTCTTAATTTTGTCCTTGACCTGATTTTTCAATAAGATACAATAGGAGAAAGTATAAGAGACAGAAAAAGGATCGTATTTTGAGATCAGAATTATATTAAATTGGAGAATAAAGTTTAAGATGAATTTCAGACAGAAATGCGAAGAAGTTGCCTCCGCGTTAAAAAACATCAAGGTTATTCCGGTTTTAGTGCTTCATGATTTGAAATCGGGAATTAAAATTTGCGAGATTTTGTCCAAAAACGGTTTGCCGGCGGCGGAAATAACATTTCGAACCAGTGCGGCGGAAAGTATCATCAAGGAAGTGACCCGAAGGTTTCCCGATCTTTATGTTGGCGCGGGAACGATTCTCAATAAAGTTGATCTTAAACGCGCTTTTGATGCGGGAGCGAAGTTCGCGGTTGCTCCCGGCTTTAATCCGACGGTAGTCAAAGCGGCCGTTGAAGCGGGATATCCGTTTGCTCCGGGTATTTGCAGTCCGTCAGAATTGGAGCAAGCGCATGAGCTTGGCTGTTCACTTTTCAAATTTTTCCCTGCCGAAGCGGCGGGCGGCGTTAAAATGCTCAAATCGATCATCGCGCCTTACCGGCATCTGGGCGTTGGTTTTCTGCCGACCGGAGGAATTACAACAGAGAACATGAAAAGTTATCTTGCTGTTTCAGAAGTCGTCGCCGTTGGAGGAACCTGGCTGGGTAAAGCGGCTGATATTGAAGCGGAAAATTGGGACGTTATTGAAAAAACGGTCAAGGAAACCGTTGCGCTTGTCAAAGAATAAAATATCGGTTTTGAGCCGTTTTTTTCAAGGGCGGGCCAGTTTGGGGTCTGCCGTTTGGATATAATTGGCAGGCGAAGACATTCGGAAGTCAATGCAATAGTTTCTGTTTTGATGGCAACATAAAAACACTGACAACTGGTAGTTACATAAAGGTAAAATTAGGAATCGTTTATGAAAATTCTTGCGACTCCAAGATCTTTTGGAAAATATGATTGTGAACCGATCGAAACGTTAAAAAAGGCCGGATGTGAGGTTATTCTCAATCCGTTCGGTCGAATTTTGACAAAAGAAGAAATGTGTTCTTTTATTGAGGATGTTGACGGATTGATTATTGGATTGGATCCTCTTGATAAGGAAGTCCTCAACTGCGCCAGAAATTTGAAAGTTATTTCAAAATATGGTGTTGGAACCGATAATATTGATTTGGATTGGGCTCGGGAACATAATATTCCGGTTACATTGGCGCTCGGTGCGAATTCCAATGCTGTCGCCGATCATACCATTGCCCTTATGTTCGCGTGTGCCCGACGCATAACGGAAATTAACGCGCTTTGTCGCAACGGTGACTGGACCAAACGGGAGGCGGTCGATATTTTTGGAAAAAAGATCGGTATTCTCGGATTGGGATCTATCGGTAAAGATATTGCCCTGCGCGCCAGTGGGTTCAATATGCAAATATACGCCTTTGATGAAATTTGGGATACTGAATTTTGCGATAAATACAATATTCATTTTGCCAATCCGGAAGATATTTACAAGGAATGCGATTTTATTACCGTTCATCTTCCCTGTACCGACGAAACACAAAATATGATCGGATACGATCAGTTTAAACAGATGAAATCCAAGGCGGTTTTTGTCAATACGGCCAACGGCGGATTGGTTGATGAAGACGGTTTGGTTCGGGCCTTAAAAGAAAATTTGATCTTTGCCGCCGGTATTGACATGTTTAAAACGGAGCCGCCTGAAAATAAAGATCTTTACAAGCTGAATAACCTGATTATGACGTCGCATTGCAGCGCGTCCACTTATGAAGCCGCGATTCAGATGGGTAAAATTTCCGTTAAAAATCTTCTTGGCAAACTCTTTCCGGATCAAAATAAAAAGTCAACATGACATCATGCGCTTTTTATGTTTTTATTCTTTATTTATTTCGCCGGTTGATTTTATGAACCGGCGGATACCGCGAAAAATTTAACAGATGACAATTATAAACTGTTTATTGAGTATTTAAAATTGGATCTAAAGAAAATTTTATACGGTATTGTCAATTTAAAGTGAGCTTAATAACCAACATAATGTAAGCATATATTTATGAATTTGAAGAGAAAATATTTGCGAAAAGTGAGAGTGTAACCGGGTCAAAAATAATTTGGTGTTTTGATAGATCTGTTCCATCTTGAATTTTCCGTTATCATGTCAAAAGACCAGCCGATTCACGAAGACAATCGGCGGAAATAGCGGAAAATTTAAAAGGAGAGCTGTATAAAATAATTTATGAAAACGGAGACGATCAGACTTGTAAAACTCTGGCCCGATTGCTATAATAATATTGAGGATTGGATCCAATAATTTGCGTTTCGCGTTTTGTTGCTCATCCCGGGACTTCTTTTATTATTGTTGGGATTATTATTTTTCCAAACAATAAAAAAAGGTCTCTTTTTTCTGTATTGATCATTTATTTTCTTGTATGCCGATTGAGTTTAAATTTTTCCTGTCCGGAATCGGAAGGCAGCCGGTTCATGAATTCCAATTGGAGAATTTTTAAAATACCGGCAATATCATTTGATCATTTGCCGAAGCCGTTTAACAGAATATTTTCGGGTTATTGAATGAGAGATCGTTTTTCGGACCAAAAAGAGAGAAAAGAACCTCCTCTTCCCAAAAGAAAGGAAGAAGATCCTTTACGAAAGAAAAGCGGGATCTCCGACGGTTCGTCAAAAGGAACGGTTCGAAGCAGCGGATCCGGTGAGATCTTACCCAAGGAGTCAAGTCCTTTTGCCGAACGTTTTTCTTCCTGGCTTTTGAGCATCTCCTTTCATATTGTTTTAATGATTGTTCTGGCGCTTTTGATTTTTCCGTCTTCAGAACAAAAGATCGCGGTTCAGGGTAATTTCGCGGAAGATCTCGGTGATCAGCTGGAAACATATACTTTGGATGAAGGAAATCTCAATCCGAATCAGGCGGAAGAGTATAAGATCGAAGTTCCGCCCGAACTCAAAGTCGCTGATGTTCTGCTGCTCGATAAACCGATCAATCCGGTCGATTCGCAGATAGCCAATCGTCTTTTGGATCAAAGCAGAATTGATATTAAAGATACGCTTTCCGGTCGAATGGATCCTGGCACTAAAAATGATCTGATCGCCAAATATGGAGGAAACCGGTTGACCAGGGATTCTGTTAAATTCGGCTTGGCCTGGATTGCCAAACAGCAGGATCGTGAAGGAAAATGGAGTATGAAAGGGCCTTATAAAGACGGTTTATCCGTTTATATGACCGAAAACAACATCGCGGCAACCGCACTTGCCCTTTTGGCATTTCAAGGAGACGGCAATACGCGAACTTCCGGCGAATATGCTTCCCGGGTCCGTCGCGGATGGTCTTGGCTGTTGAGACAGCAAAATTCGGACGGTCTTTTTTTTAAGGAAGTGAACGCAACAACGAGCGACCGTTTTTATACACACGCGCTTTCGACCATCGCGGTTTGCGAATTGATCGTCTTGGAACGTTATGAAAACAAAACCGATCCGGCCCTGAAGGAAATTGCGGTCAAAGCTATTCGCTATCTCGAAAAACATCAGCAAAAAGAGTTGGGGGGCTGGCGTTATGAGCCGGACATCGACAGTGATCTTTCGGTTACCGGTTGGTGTTTAATGGCGTTGCAGACGGCTAAAATGGCCGATCTTCCCGTCCCTTCGGAAATGTTGGAAAAAATTTCCGGTTTTCTTGATAAAGTCGCCATCGAAGACGGAAGCGGTTACGTTTATATGCTTCCTAAAAATACCCAGCAGAAACGTCCGTCGATGGTCGCCACCGGTCTCCTTTGCCGCTTGTATTTAGGCTGGGACCGAAATAATCCCGCTGTTTTAAAAGGCGCGGAATACCTTACTCAATCTGAAAATCTTGTTAAATTTCCCAAGTTGATAAAAGAAGAAGGCCAAGAAGAATATCAACGTCCGAAAAACGAACAGTTAATCAATGTTTACGGCTGGTATTCCGCTTCAATGATGCTCAAACATCTTGGCCCTTATCATAAATACTGGATCGCTTGGAATAAGGCTCTTTGTTCTGAAATTCCGACTCATCAGATCCCTGAAGGAAAAGCGGAAGCCGGGAGTTGGGATCCTGTTCATGACGAATATTATTTTGGAGGAGGGCGGCTTTACGTTACTTCTTTATCTATTTTGTGTATGGAAGTTTATTACCGCCATTTGGCTATTTTTCATTGAATAGTTGTTTTTACTCTTTTCTTTTTTCGAAAATAATAAAGATTTGGTCAATATATAATAATATCCCTAAAATGTGTTAGGGAATATGTCTGTTTTGCCGATTATACAAAGAGGACTTGTTTTATTTTTACAACCAAGAAATAAAATAGAAAATATAAGCAATATAGAAAATGACAGCTAAAGGCGACAAGAAGAGTGCCGATCGGAATCAAGCGATTCTGGATCAGGAAACTGTTTCTGAATCCCGAAATTCAGTTTCGGGAGAGTGCCGTCCTTTGTCCAATTTTATTTTGGAAGATATAAAGAATGATGATGGAGTTTCGGTCGTTGCGATTGATCCTGCGGTTTCTGATCAGCAAAAAATTAAAGCTCCCCATTTTCTTCCAAAGCCGTTAAAGAAATTAAAAAATCTTTCTTCCGGAAAAAAGAAAAAAAGTTTGCCGACGAATGAAACGAATGTTTCTTCAACAATTCGGGTCAGTTATCCGCTGTTTGGTTTAGGACAAGACCAGCCGAAAATTTCTAATGAATCGACCGACATAAAAAATATTGTAACCGATCGGCAAATATCGGTTTTCGAAAATTCTGATTTTGATCTAAGCGCGGCGAAGGATCTTTCTGCAGAGTCTGAACAAAAAATCGATACTCCGGCATCGAAAACGTCCATTTGTGAATTAATCATGTCGGGTTCAAAACAGAAAACATTGCCGGAAGAGTTGAACGCGGTTTCGGTCGAAAAAAGGGATCCGGAATCAATTGAGCTTTCCGAATCGTCGTTTTCAAAACAGGAAACATTGCCGGAAGATCCGAACGCGTTTTCGGTCGAAAAGAGTGAACCGAAATCGATCGAGCTTTCCGAATCGTCGTTTTCAAAACTGGAAACATTGTCGGAAGAGTTGAACGCGTTTTCGGTCGAAAAGAGTGAACCGAAATCGATCGAGCTTTCCGAACCGTTGGTTTCAAAACAGGAAACATTGCCGGAAGAGCCGAACGCGTTTTCGGTCGAAAAGAGGGATCCGGAATCGATCGAGCTTTCCGAATCGTTGGTTTCAAAACAGGAAATATTGCCGGAAGAGTTGAACGCGGTTTCGGTCGAAAAGAGGGATCCGGAATC
>CAZZEF010000004.1:0-17797 GCA_964652875.1 uncultured Planctomycetaceae bacterium | reverse complement strand
CTTTCCGAACCGTTGGTTTCAAAACAGGGAACATTGCCGGAAGAGCCGAACGCGGTTTCGGTCGAAAAAAGGGATCCGGAATCGATTGAGCTTCCCGAATCGTTGGGTTCAAGTTTAAAAAGTGCCTTTGTTTCAATCGATTCATCAGAAATTGGCCTTCAGATCTATAATCCGGATAATGAAAAAAACAGTCAGATTTTGAGCGGTGAAATTTTTGTCTCAAATCAAAATAGGGGACATGACGAAGATTTCGAATCGGTTTCAACGCTGATTTCGGAAGTTTCTTTATCAAATGAAAAAATCGATGCCGAATTTAATATTCTCCCGTTTGTTCCTGCTTCAAAAAAAGAAGAACAGAAGACCGTTTCCCGATTTATTTTGCCGGATCTTATTGAAGAGGAACCGGAAGGGAAAAAACATTTCGCTATTTTCAATCGTTTTTTAAGTCTGTCTCGGACAATGTCGTCAACTCAAACGGTGTCTGAAAAAGAAGATCGGATCTCTTCTTCAGATATTTCTTTAACAGAAGAGAAACGATTTCCGATCCCTGACCAGAAAAACTTGACTTGTCAGTCGAGTCCGAACTCAATTTTAGGACAAATGGTGAATTCCGATCAGTCTGCAGAAAATAGATCCTCCGAATCAAGGTCCGATCAGGAACAACCTCCTAAAGAGAGCCGGTTTTATCGTCTTCTTATGCGTTTGACCGGACGTCAAAAAAGACACCTTGCCGATTTTCTTGAGTCAATGGAAGACAAGACAACTTGACGGCGCCGCGAAAAATGAAATAATTAAAGAATAGCGCTTTATCGGTATAACAGACAGATTTTAAAGATAGAACCGCGGATCAAAAAATATTTTGATTAATAATTTTAATTGCTTTTGGAGTTGAAAATTTTTCGTCAAAGAAACAGAAAAGACAAAAAGACAGAATTATTCGCTTTAAGTTTTGTCATGATCTGATCGCCGTTCGAAAAATCTTTCCTTGAGATAAAATTCCATTTTTTTAATTGCGATATAATAATTAATTACTGAATGCGGTTAAAATTTTATGAGTTTTTGTTTTATACCGATTTTCAGATGAAATTTCCATTCTAACGTTAAAAGAAAAGCTGATTCGGCAGTCAATTAGCGGAATTAAGGGAGAATTTAAAAAGAGAGCCGGATAAGAACCTGACAGCAGATCGGCGGACAAACAACGGAAGAAAAGATTATACCGTTAACATTTGAGTTATTCCGCAGTTCAGGCCGGGGGCGTGATCAGGCTCCATTTTAGTCGATTTGAAGAAAATATTTTATTGAAACAGGTATAATATTTTATTGAAACAGGTATAACAGAAAACAAAAAAGGAGATGACATGCCTTGGTTTATTGAAGAAGGGCGTATAACACGGGAAAAGGTTTTGGAACTTGTCAAGCGGGCAGCCCGGGACGCAAAAGAAAGAATATGCGCGGTGCCCCGAAAAGTTTTGCTTCTTCCTCCGGATATAACTCGCGCACATAGCGGAGCCGGTTGGATTACAGAAGAGTTTTACAAGATCTTTTCCGCCGAAGCGGACGTTCATGTCATTCCGACCTTGGGTCAGCATCTTCCGCATACACCGGAACAAAACCGTTGGATGTTCGGCTCAATTCCGGAAGAAAAGATACACGCTCACGACTGGCGCGGCGGAGCGAAGACGATTGGAGAAGTTCCCGCCGATTTCGTTAAGGAGATCTCCAAAGGGAAAGCCGATTGGGCCATTCCTGTTTCACTCAATAAGATGCTCCTTGAAGAAAAATGGGATCTTATTATCAATGTCGGTCATATTGTTCCGCATGAAGTTCTTGGGTTCGCCAATCATAATAAAAATTATTTCATCGGACTCGGCGGTAAACCGATGATTTGTGCCTCACATATGATGGCTGCCTGTTGCGGAATCGAAAATAATCTTGGAAATCTGACAACTCCGCTGCGTCAATGTTATAATAAAGCGCAAGCCGATTATCTGTCCGAACTTCCTGATTTCTTTTTTGAAGTAGTAATGGCTTACGATGAAAATGGAGAGCTCGGCCATACTGGTGTTTATGTCGGTGATGAAGTCGATACCTATCTTGAAGCGGCGCAAGCTTCCAAAAAACAGAATATTACCATTGTTCCCCCTTTGAAAAAAGTCGTTGCTGTTATGCAGGGTGATGAATTTTACAGTACCTGGGTTGCGAACAAGGCCATTTACCGAACCCGGATGGCCATGGCCGATGGCGGCGAACTTTTGATCATTGCTCCCGGCCTGAAACGTTTCGGTGAACAGGAAGATGTCGATGTTCTAATCAGAAAATATGGTTATTCCGGAACGGACAAAATCATGAAACTTTGGAAAACGGAACCAATGCTTCAGGATCTGACGCACGGAACCGCTCATCTTATTCATGGCTCGTCCGAAGGGCGTTTTAATATTACTTATGCGCCAGGCCATCTGACCAAAGAAGAAATCAACGGCGTTAATTTCGGTTACGCCGATCTGAAAGAGACCCTTGAACGGTATAATCCCGCCAAAATGAAAAATGGTTTTAACACAATGCCGGACGGCGAAGAAGTCTATTATATCAGTACCCCGTCCGCCGGTCTTTGGTCGACCGCCGAAAAAATGGACAAACGGTAAAATTTAAAAGAATGGCCGGTCATGCCCAGGGGCAAAAATCATGCTGCCGTTTGACCGATGATTTCTTCAAAACAGTTAAACAAACCGGTTTTGATTAAAAGACCCCCTTGTTTGAGTGTGCCCTTGTTTGAATGAGTCAAAGATTCATTTTGTAAAAAACAGAGAACCGAATTAAAAGATCGATTCTCTGTTTTTTGTGTGTTTCAGAAGCCAAACTGGCTGTTTGTAAAATAATCCTTCTTTGATTTTTACCGGAAGTTTATTTTTTCGCGATCAATTATTTTATACTGCTTTTATTTTAAATTTTCCGTCCTCTCCGCTGATTGACTGCGTGAATTGGCAGTTCTTTTGACGTTATAACGGAAAATTCATGATCGAATCGGTATATCAAATGGTTATTTAACGACGAAGTTGACCATTCGTCCAGGAATAATGATTTTCTTGACAATCGTTTTTCCTGCCATTTGAGCGGCTACTTTGGGATCGGCCAACGCGTTCTTTTCCATTTCATCGTTGGTTGAATTGGCTGGCATTTCAAGCTTGGCGCGGATCTTTCCATTAACCTGAACCGGAACGATAATTTTCGCGGCAGCAACAGCCGAATCGTTCCATTCGGGCCACTTTTCATAAGCGAGAGTTTTTTCGTGTCCCAAGAGACTCCAAAGTTCTTCCGATAAATGCGGAGCGAAGGGCGAAAGGATCAAAACGAAGGTCTCCATTACTGATTTCGGGCGGACATCCTGTGAACCAAAAAAGTTTACAAACTCCATCATTCGGGCAATCGCCGTATTGAAAGACATTGCTTTGATATCGTTGGTGACCGCCTTGATCGTTTTATGAAGCATTCGGTTCTGTTCATCGTCCGGATCCGTTTCTTTAACGGCGGGATTCAAAACGATTTCTTCTGATTTGGGGCAAATGATCATGCGCCAAACCCGATCAAGAAAACCGCGAACACCGTTAACACTGTCCTGACTCCAAGGTTTGACCGCTTCGAGCGGGCCCATAAACATTTCATAAAGACGCAGGGAATCGGCGCCGTATTTAGCGACGACGTCATCGGGATTAATAACGTTTCCCCGACTTTTGGACATCTTATACGATTTGCCTTCGACCGCAATAGAGGGATCGGAAGTCAGAACGAATCCTTCTCCTTTTTTAGTGAGATCTTTCGACTGCAATTTTACCGCGGTCAAGGAAGATCCGTCCGATTTTCGAGTTGAATTTTCCGTATTGACCTCTTTGGCCGAGATCCAGGAACCGTCTTCCGTTTGCCAGGCAGTGAATTCCATTTCGCCGAGAATCATGCCCTGATTGACCAATTTATGAAACGGCTCCGCAGTCGTAACATACCCGCGATCAAAAAGCACCTTATGCCAAAATCGAGCATAAAGTAAATGCAAAACAGCATGTTCCGCCCCGCCGACATAAAGATCAATCGGCATCCAGGCTTTTTCAATTTCCGGATCAATCAGGGATTGACTGTTATGCTTGTCGAGATAACGCAGATAATACCAGCAGGAACCGGCCCATTGCGGCATTGTATTGGTTTCCCGTTTATATTTTTTCCCGTCGAGTTCGACATAGAGCCAATCTTCAGGCGCCTTTTCCAACGGCGGTTCCGGTGTATGATGCTGAGAGTCAAATTTAACGCCGTGCGGGAGATCAACCGGCAGATCTTTCGGCGAAAGCGCCCGAATGATCCCGTTCATGTTTCCGTTTTCATCCAGTTCATGCAAAAGCGGGAATGGTTCCCCCCAATAATGCTGGCGGCTGAAAAGCCAGTCGCGGAGTTTATAATTGACCGCCCGTCGCCCCAGTCCGTCTTTGTCAAGATCAAGACTGATTTGATCTTTGAATTCAAGGGTCGGCAGTCCGTTGTATGATCCGCTATTGACGGAAACGCCGCATTCGGTGAACGGATCTTTCGACAGATCAATTGCGGATCCGTCTTTAGGGGCGACCACCTGAATGATCGGAATATTGAATTTAACGGCGAAATCATAATCCCGGGTATCGTGAGCGGGAACGGCCATGATCGCACCGGTTCCGTAAGAAGCCAAAACATAGTCGGCGATCCAAACGGGAACAGGTTTGCCGTTAACCGGATTAAGAGCGTAAGTTCCGGTAAAGACGCCGGTTTTCTCTTTGGCCAGATCGGTTCGTTCCAGTTCCGATTTTGAAGCCGCTTTTTCGCAGTATTCATCGACTGTCTTTTTTTGATCGGGCGAAGTCAAAACGGATCGAAGAGGATGTTCCGGAGAGATCACCATATAAGTGGCCCCGAAAAGGGTGTCGGGCCGGGTTGTGAATACACGCAGAACATTGGTTTCCGGCTTGCGGGGGAATCCGCTCTTTTTTCGGTCTTCTTTCCAATTTTCGAAGGAATCTTCGCCGCCGATATAAAAATCGACTTCCGCGCCGATGCTCCGGCCGATCCAATTTCGCTGAAGTGTTTTAATGCTTTCGGACCAGTCGAGTCCGTCAAGATCTTCTTCCAGCCGATCAGCATAAGAAGTAATTCGCAGCATCCATTGACGCAGTGGCATACGAACGACCGGATATCCGCCGCGTTCACTGACTCCGCCGATCACTTCTTCATTGGCCAAAACAGTTCCAAGCTCCGGACACCAGTTGACCGGCGCTTTCAGCTGATAAGCAAGCCGATGATCATCAACATAACAACGGACCGCGTCTTCGCCTTCTGCCCGGACATCGTCGGGAATCGGAAGGTCCGCGATTGGACGTCCCTTTTTAGCGGACCGATCATACCAGGTATCATAAAGAACAAGAAAGATAAATTGTGTCCAGCGAAAATACTCAACATCGGTCGTTGCAAGTTCCCGATCCCAGTCGTAACTGAATCCGAGCATTTTCAGCTGACGCCGGAAATTGTCAATATTCTTTTCGGTTGTGATCCGCGGAGGAATTCCCGTCTTTTTGGCATGCTGTTCCGCAGGAAGTCCAAATGCGTCCCAGCCCATCGGATGTATGACGGAAAAACCGTTCATTCGATAAAACCGGCTCATGATATCCGTTGCAGTGTATCCTTCCGGATGACCGACATGAAGTCCGTTTCCGCTCGGATAAGGAAACATGTCAAGGATATATTTCTTTCCGCCCGTCCCCGGAAGTCGGGGGGCGGCGAATGTTTTATTTTCTTCCCAATATTTTTGCCATTTCGGCTCCATCGCTGAAGGATCGTACTTTGCCATTTGCTCTGTCCAAAATTGATTAAGGTTTAAGATCCAAATTTTATACCGGCTGCATTTGAACTTTTTCTTTGGATCTTCTCTTGAAGAAGCCTGTTCCTCTTTGCTAAGGAATCGGAATTGAAGAACAAATGTTTTGAGTATATTGAAGGTTTAAGGTCCGTTTGCAGAAATTTTACGCAAAAAAGAAAAAGAATGTTCTTTTTGAATTTCTTTTCATTGTTTTTCCTGACAACTTATTATAATATTATAACACAACCTTACCGTCTTATGAATACCCCCGTCTTTTAACGATTCTGTAATATTTGCGTATTTGGCGACATTGGCGGTTTGGCGACGCGGAATGAATGGGCTTTCGAACCTTGCCGATTGTTTTCGAAGATCCCGGCTGTTACGGTTCATTTTCGAAAATCAAAACTTGTTTTTGATCGATTGTGAGAAAAAATCAAACGAACAGGACATTATATTTATCCTTAAACTCAAACGAATTTAGAAATTGTTATGACAAAAATAAGTCTATCAGATAAATTAATTTCTGACCGTGTTTCAAATGGATCCTGCTCAGATAACGGTGTTAATGGATCTGATCAATCAAGCGGAGGATCCGATAAGAAATTCAATAACGGATCAAACCGGCAGACCGATTTGGATGCCTCCGAAAACTCGAAGGAATTTCGCAAAACGTTATTTCCGCCGCAATCGAAAGACCGCCGGTTCGAAAAATATTTTTTTCTTCCTCCGCTTCTTCTTTTTCTCGGTCTTTTCTCGTCGGTCATTTTTCAAAAGGAACAATTTTGTACGCGAGACACCGCCAATTTTTATTATCCATTGTTTCGTCAGATCCAAAATGAATGGGACGCGGGCCGTTTTCCCGGTTGGGATCCTTATGAAAATCTGGGCCAGCCGTTGGCCGCAAATCCGACCTCGTCTGTTTTTTACCCGGTCAAAATGATCTTTTTTTTACCCAAATGGACTGCGGGATTTTTTACTTATGACTTTTGTTTTAAATGGTATATTTTAATTCATTATTTTATTTCTTTTGCCGGAATGTATCTTTTGCTGCGCTGTTTATACCAAATACGGTCGGAATCCTGCGCGGCGCGATGCGATAATCGCTTAATATCCTCAAATGATCGAAAAGGGACTGACCGTTTACCGGACAGTTCCGCAAGTCGTTTTAAGATCAGTCGGGGAGCGGCTGTTTTTGCGGCGCTTGCTTATACTTTCAGCGGACCGGTCTTTTTTCAATATTGTAATATTATTTTTCTCATCGGTGCTGCTTGGCTGCCTTGGGGTGTTCTTGCCGGCTTGACTTTGTTGATCCGGCGCGATTTTCGATCAATCGTTTTTCTGGCCGCTGTTTTGGCTCTTTGTGTTTTGGGAGGAGAACCGCAAACCGTTTATCTTCTCGGACTGATCCTTGTTTATTTGGCTTTTTGCATCAGAACAGTACCCGCTCAAAAAACAGAATCCGTTCCCTTGTCTGCCTCCGTCAAGTTTGAATCGTTTGAAAAAACAAATTCGACGAACGAATCGGATCATTTTTCCAAGGGGGATTGTCCGGTGTCTCCGGATCATCAGGAAAAAGCGCGACCATTTGGAAGATCTTGCGGACTTCTTTTTCTGGCGGCTGTTTTGGCTTTTTTATTGGCGGCGATTCAATTGATTCCCGGTCGGGAAATGGCCAAAGAGTGCGAACGTTTTTCCGACTCGGCCCCGCATTCCGTTTGGGGACTGTTTCGCTTTCCGGCGGATAAAAATTTCAATACCGTTGAGAATTCCAATACGGACAGTACGGTTTTCGACAATCTTCTTTGCCGAAATGTCCGCGGATCAGGTCATCAGGGGTCCATTTATCATTTCAGTTTGTCTCCCTGGCGTTTGCTGGAACTTGTCTGGCCGAACGTCGGCGGTGATTATACCAATCGATCTGACCGATGGTTTGCGCTGTTCCCCAATGACGAAGAACTTTGGACCCCAACCGTTTATGCGGGCTTCTTAACTCTTCTTCTCGGTTTATTCGGAATAAAATTCCGGCGCGGATCTTTTATTAAAAAAAGATCTTTAAAAACAAAAATTGAAATGCGGAATGTTTCGAAAAAGAAAAGATCAAAAAGATCCGCTGACGACAAACTTGCTTTTGAACAAGATCTTGCCAGACAGAGGTCGCTCGAAAACGAAACACGAAAGCAGATCGTCAGCGATCAAGATGAATTGAACTGTCAGCCAATGGATACGGACCGTTGGAATTTAGAGAATCGATTCGCGGAGACGGAGGAGACCTTTAAGCGAAATGAACCGTTTCGACTTTGGACCGGTCATCTTTTTATTGTCTTTTTACTGGCCTCTTTTGGAGGGTTTGGAATCGGCTGGCTGATTCGCTTTTTCGCAATGCTGACCGGACATCAGGAGATGCTGGAAATCGGACCCGGCGATCCTCTTGGCGGTGTCTATTGGCTCATGAATTCACTCTTGCCCGGTTTTTCAATGTTTCGTTATCCCGCCAAAATGATGACGCCAGCTGTCTTCTTTTTAGCTTTTGCTGCAGGGTTGGCTTTCGATTGGGTTATTGTTCGGATTGAATTGTTTTTCGATAAAAACGGAAAAAACAAAACAGAAAAACTCCGGGCACGTAATGTTTTTGTATCAGAAAACTTTTTGAATTCCGAAGTGGATCGAAATGTTGGGAAAAAAGTTTTTCCCGACCGCAATTCACTCCGGACTCCTTTGATTTCTTTCAAAAACAAGCTGCAAAATTTGCGACCGATAAAATTATGTATGGTCTCTTATATAATTTTTTTATTGATCTCTTTTTTCGGATTTGTTTTGAGTTTTTATTTTTTTAGAATGTTGGGGATCTGCGGAACCGGTTTTTTTCAGGCGATTTTTGTTTCCGCGCTGTTTGGGACGGTTATTGTCTGGACTTCAGAAAAAAAATTCGTTCCCTTATTGATTCTGATTATCTTGGCTGGCGATCTTTATTGGGCCAATGCGCGATACGTTCATTCAATTTCCGAAAATTTTTATCATCGGATCCCGGTTACGGCCGATTCGATCGAAAAAGATCTCGCGCAATCGAAAAAAACTCTTTCGCCGATGATTAAAACAAGAGTTTATCGGATGCTTGACTGGAATCCCTGCAGTCTTGTTTCCGATCCAAAACGTATTCAAAAAGGCGCGGCTTGGGATCAAAAAACACTTGCGCCCAAATACGGATATACGCTTGGATTTTGCGCTGCGAACGCGCAAGGAACAATGATCAACGCGAATTATAATAAAAAGATCCAAAAACTTGAAAAAATGCTTCGAGATAATCCGCAAAATTCAGCGGTTCCGGAACTGTTTCGAACGCTTGGAACAGACTATTTTTTTCTGCCGTATCGAACATTTCAAGATCAGGAATTTCAAATGGCTCAAACAGAACTGCTGGAGGAAAAAACACCGAAACTTTATTCGTTCGTTTCTGAACCGAAAGAATTTTTAAAGGGGCTTGATCAGGATTGGCCCGCCAACTGCCGACTTTGGAAATTGGACAATCCCCGATCAAGAATACGCCTTTTGCGGGAAATTCAAAAAGACGAAAAGATCGAAATCAAAAGTTATCGGCCGGACCGAATTGCCTTTGAGATCGAACTGGTAGATCCGTCGTCGGTCGAAATCGCGGAACAGTATTGGCAAGGCTGGCAGGCAAACGTTCGAGACGAAAAGGGATCAGTCAAAGCGATTCCGATCGAACGGGAAAAAGAGATCTTTCGCAAGATCTCGCTTCCCGCCGGAAAGTTTCAAGTTGAAATGTATTATTCGCCCGACTCGTTCAAATGGGGTTTGGCTGTTTCCGTCTTTACCTGCTTGATTCTTTTACTGACGGGACTTGTTTTTCCGCGGAAGCACTCATTAGAAACCGGAGAAAAACAGGCGATCCCAAAGGCGTGTTGTCCGGAATCGAGTCAAGACTGATCTTTTCCCCGAAGAGCGATCCGATTTTTTTCAGCGAAAAATGTTCCCGAATCAATTCAGAGGAAACGCCGTTTTTCTGATCGGCGACGGGCTCTTTTTTCGGCGTATTGGCGATAACGGATATTTTTCCTGAATCAGTTTGCGGTATTTTGGAAGAGACCGAGTCTTTTTTAGAATCAATCGCCGGATCTTTTGAGGCACTTGTTTTATTGGTGTTCGGACTTGAATTGTTATTGACGTTATTAATCGTCATTGGAGTGATTGACCCGGCAGTCGGCGGCGCGATCATGAACAGTTCGCCGCAGCGGTTGTTGAGCAGATCTTTTCCGCGGCAAAACAAACTTCCTTTTAAATCGCGGTCAAGCCAGCCGATTTGCCGGTAAACATAAGCGACTGGTTGAACGGATTCGTTGAGTTCGGCGGTTGTCAAAACATGATCCAGTTCGTCGGCGTTGAGAAATTTCATAAGCGCTTTGGCGTTAAAACGAACTTGTTCCGTTTTTGGATCTTCGTAATCAAACCAATTGACGTTTCCGTTGAACGGAGAGGTGTTCATGACTTTGATCCAAGGGGTGAATTGCTGATTGAAAAAATAATCGCTGGCGGCGAGAACAACGCAAATATCTTTTAAGTAAAGGATCTTGACAATCGGATCGATCTGTTCATCGTTTTTGATCTGTATGACGACTTTGGCCCATTCGGAATACCAGCGACCGGGATCGGAGTACCGGATCCCGTCTTGAAGTCCGGCGGCCTTTTCGGCCAAAGATCTGAAAACGGCTACCTGATGAGCTGCTCGAACTTTCGATACTTCTTCTTCCGAAAGAATGATTGTTTTTTCTCCGTTATAAAGATCTGTTCGGCAGGTATTGGCCCCTGTTTTGGGCGCGTTGATCAGATAGATCCATTGATTCGGCTTGCGCATGCAGATCCAGTAATCGATCTTGCCCGCGTATTGGAGCAGTGTTGTGATCTTTTCGCAAACATGAATTTTATGAATGGCCTTGAGTTCTTCATCCCTGCTTCTCAAAATGGGCCATTCGGTAAATGGAAAAGTATTTGCGCTGTATTTTTCGCAGAAATTGATCGCCGCCTCCGCGGTCTGATAATCAATCGCGAAACGATCAAGACTCAATCCGTATTTCAGCATGAAGTTGTTCCAAAGATCAATTGCTTTTAACGCGTTTTCCGAGGATTCGACCGACGCGAATTCTTTGGCGTATTCCGTCTCTGAATATTTTTTTCGAAACGATTTTATAAAATCGATCGTTTCGCGCGGCGATCCGGTAATTTCATCATAAGATCGAAGCGCCGCATAAACTGGACGATCTTTTTCGAGAAGATCTTTAAAATCTTTGAGCGACTGAACGAATTCAAGACGTTTCGGTCCAAGTTCAGGAACATCTGTTTCGGCCAGTGCGGTTGCGTCTTTTAAGATCGGTTCGAGTTTTACAAGAATGGAATCAGGAAGATCTTCCCGAATGGATCTCAATTCATTTGCCGACGATTTCAAAACATTCAAGCGATCCCTGATCAATTCAAATCTTTTATCCGAAAACGCCTTTTTAGCCCGCTGCCAGTGCTGCCGGATCTCAAATTCATCAGTCGATTTCTTTACAGTTTCAACATAATTACGAAAAACTTCAAGTACCGGATCCGGTCCGTAAAGAAGACTGGGGGAAACAGCGGGATTTCGACAAAAACGTTCAAACGCCTTATATTCCGCTTCCGCAAGCGCTATTTCCGGCGCTGTTTTTATTTCATTGGTTGTTTCTGAATTTGCCGCAAGTTCAGATTCTCCTGTTTTATCCGCCGGTTTATCGTTCGATGACTTGTCCACCTCTGCTTGAATCCGATCAGATCTTTCTTTGCTTGCGAATCTTTCTTTGCTTGCGAAATTTTGACGGGATGAATTTTTCTGCCTCTTTGCGGCAGGGCGGAGTTTGTCTTCTTGAGAAGAGGGAGAGTTTTTTAATGAAGATAATTGATTATCTTTTGCGGCCGATCCGTCCCCGACTGAATTTTGATCCTTTAGTTTGGATGATTTTTTACTTTCGAGCGAGCTGTTGGACTGGCTTTCGGTTTTGTTGGCGCGCTTGTCGTCGGTATTCGTTTTGAGAGGAAATTCTGTCTTGCCCCCCACTTTTTCTGCGGGTTGCTCAACAGGTTTATCCGCGGTTTTACCGTTTTGTGTTTTGCCTGTTTTATCCGCGGTTGGGGCATCCGCAACAGTACCGGTTTGATCTTTAGTATTATTGGGGGATTCGGTTTTGATGTTGTTGTCGGTCGGATCCGATTTTGGATCAGTCGGAATCGGGTAATCGGGAACAAGGGTTGTTTCGGATCTCTTTCCGAAATCACCGACCATAAACTTCGGCAGTTCCCAGTGAAAGCGATATCCCCAAACAAAAAGACCGGCGCCGACAAGGGCGATCAATAAAACACAAATAAATTTTTTCATCGGACCGAAATATAAAAATAAAGGTTTAGTGAGATCTTCAATTCGTTTTTAATCTCTTCTTTTTATGCTTAACCGTATTTAAAATTTTTCAGTGATTCGTCAGAAACGGAGCCGGAACTCAATGTTGTCCGGCTTGAATTACAAAAATTTTCAAACAGCGCCAGTAAAAAGGATTTGACCGATTATTTGAAATTCGGCGGGGTGATCATAAACGAATTACAAATCAAAAACTTTTCCGTAAGACACAAACACGCAGCGGCAGGAAACTTGCCTGGCTGGAAGCTGATACCAGCGCATGACCGCGGACTGGTATTCATGAAGCTGGTGGGCATAAATTTTCAGCCGTTCGGCAACTTCGGAAGGGGGATCCGGTAATTGGTCCGTCGGCAAGCGGTGATCCCAGTCGGCGAACAGATCCGTTTTATAATCGATAATATCGGCACCGATCACCTTGCTTCCCTCTCGAAGAAGAACAAGCCGGTCGATTATGCCCCGGACAACGGATCCGTCTTGCTGAAGGATCGAATATTTCCTTTCCCGTTCAACCGTCCATTGGTGAGAAACGGAAACACTGTTAATATTTATCGGTGTTTTTCCCTCTTTTGTATAGCTTGAGAGCGACAAGAGCTCACGAATCTCTCTGTTTTCCAGTATTTTATAAAATTCCTGAACGGAATTTTCCGTTTTTGTTTCGTCAAACAGGGAAGATTGAACAATTTTAAAAAGATCAGACTTTTGGGGTATTTCGTCTTTGTCGAGCCAGCGGATCTGTTCAAAGCAAAGATGAAGTGCGGTTCCTCTTGCGTAAACGTCGGACGATTTCCATTGCCGTCCGTCTTTATGCGAAGGGGAACGTTTTGAAAACACTGCCGCGCAAGGGCGCGTTTCAGAAGAGGAGACCGGGATCCGCGATGTCGAAATCGAACTTGAATCGTCTGAAACGGAATCGGATAACGCCGGAACAAACGCGTTTGAACGCGGAGAGGCCATTACAATTGTCCGGGGGTCGGGATCATATTGCAGTGTAAACTGTTTCTGATCGAACAGGGGGATCCGTTGCGCCGCGCTTGTTTTTTTCTGATCCGATTGATTCATGTTTTGCCAGTCGGGATCACCTGTTTGCCAAATTGTTTTTGATCCGTCAGGACGCCAAACAGTGTCGGACCCGTCGGTTTGCGCAGCGGCCTTGGAGTTATCAGTCTGTTCAATCCTGTCAGGTGTATTTTCCTTTTTGTTCAAAAGCTCGGATCGAATAATATTTGCCCAATTTTTAGTAGTGTATTTTTCTTTTTTCTCTGGAACGGCGATCATAACCAGCTGACGAACGGGCCGTGTGACCGCAACGTAAAGGGAATCAAGTGATTCTTCAAAAGAGGCTCGCCAAGTGTCATTGATATATTTTTTAAAGAGATCAGGCAAAAATGTTTGTTCATCCTTATTGATATACCGGAACACCGTATCAATGGGCAAAGCGGGTGATTCCTGATGAAAAATGATTTTTGGAGTATTTTTTTTAATGTCTATTGAAGAATCAATATCGGGCAGAACGACGATATCGAATTCAAGTCCCTTCGATTTATGAATGGTCATAACTCTTATATTGGATCCGCCGGGCGCTTCCATTTTTTCTGATCTTACCCGTTCGATAAAGGGGTCAAAACGAATACTCATTTTTTCCTGATACATACAGGCAAGTTCCAGCAGACGCTCAAGTCGTTCTTCTTCCCGGGCGTTACAAAGGGGGGAGAGCAGACAGGCGAACTGAAAAATAATGGCGGGAAGTCCTTTGGTCATCAGTTCGTTGCGCAACCAAAGAGAAATTCGATTGCCGGTTTGGGGGTCGGAATAATTGGTTTCGTCGATATGAAAGAATTTCGACAGTCCGTCAACGGCGGTTAAATGATAAAGAGCGACTGTATCGTCAGGATGATCCGCAATGGTCAGAACGGAAAGAATGACTTCGACGCTGGCCGCGATATCCAGAGCAACTCCCCCTTCTTCGCTGGCGCAGATCCCGTAACGTCGAAGTTCAGTTACTATTTTTGCGATTTTTTTATTTTTCGTGACCAAGACACCTATTTCCGCGCCCGGTTTTTGTTCATGCAGTTCAAGAATTCGACGAACGGTATATTTTATATGAGCTTTTTCCTGACCGGCACTTCCCTCGTCAATGGCCATCTCTTCTGAATCGGTTTCTTCTTCCGTGTACGCTGGCTGATTTTTTTCAGTGTATTTTATTAAAAGGTTCGGATCATAACGGGAATCAAAAACCGCGTCTTCCGGCGGAGTAATAATTTTATCTTCCTCTTTATCCCAAAGCGGAGAATACTCAAAACTCACGCAGCCGGATAAATTTTTATTTTTATCGGCGTATTTATGCTGCTTAAAACGATTGTTCCAGTTGAAAGCGCATTCCGAGTAAGCCTGATTTTTTCGAAGATCATATTCTGTCTTTTTCGAATCAGAATCGAGCAGAACTTTGTTTTCACCGATCCGCATAAAAATACTGTTGACCGTGTCGATAATAACCGGACTGCTTCGCCAGTTGTCGCTGAGCGTGTCGGTTTTAACACCTTGCATCTTGGAAACGAAATCGAAAATTCTGGAATCTCCTCCCCGCCAGCTGTAAATAGCCTGTTTTATGTCGCCGACACAGAAAAAGGATCCCTTCTCTGATTGAACAGAGCGGCGGACCATTGGATCCAAAATTTTCCATTGCGAAATGGAAGTGTCCTGAAACTCATCCAGTAAAAGATGACCAGATTCAGAGTCGAGACGATGAACAAGCTGTTCCCGATGTTTTGACAGATCGGAATTGGCCAACAAGAAGGTGATATCGCTGAAATTGAATCTGCTTGTGTTTCGCTTGATCCGGCTGATTTCTGCGTTAACGCTGTCCAGCAGATTCCAGGTTCCGCGTGTTTGACCTGACAATTTATTCAAAATATCCGCTTTCGCGAATTCAATAATATCCGTAAGGGCAGTAACCAGATCGGGCGCTGTCAGACTCAGATCTTTTCGATTGTAAGTATAGGTCTTGTCCCAAATACAAGCGATCATGGTTTCTTTGGCAATATCGGACCATTTTTTATCCTGCGCGAGATCCGCAATTTTGTTTCTTGACTTTTCTATTGTTTTATCTTGCGGAATTTTTGCCTGCCGCAAAAGATCAATCGTCTGCTGAAGAAGACTTGAATCGGGTTCTTTTTGAAAGGAGAGTGCTTCCCAGGCTTCTTTCGGTGACTGTTGATAAAGATCCGAAAGATCCATTGAAACGGAAAGGATCTCATCGGAGACTGTTTTTTTTATGTCACCTTTAAAAAGAAGGTGCATTAGTGCAAGTGCCGGATTGTTTTGACTCTTTTCCATTCTTCGAAAAAGATTTTGTATAGCCATTTGAACGATTGATTTTATTTCGGTCTCTTCTGAAATATTCCAGCCGGGGGGCAGTCCCAATTCCAAGGATAAATTACCGGCCATTTTCATAAAAAGAGAGTCGAGAGTGCATATTCGGAGCCGGTGAAATTGGTGAATAACAGATTCGAGCAGTTGACGTACCTGGTTCACCAGAAGTTTTTCCGGGTCATTAAAAAGCTGCTTGCTCAGATCTGCGCAGTGTCCGGCGTCGAGCGCCGCGGTTCCGAGCCGCATTAAAATCCGGTCAAGAATCTCACCCGCCGCCTTTTTGGTAAAGGTCGTCGCGAGAATTTTTTCAACAGGAACACCGGAAAGAAGAAGCTTTAAATACCTGTTGCTCAATTGGTAAGTTTTGCCCGATCCGGCGGACGCTTTAATAACAAGATCCGAAAAAGATTTCATTCAATTAACTCCGATAATCCGCGTTTAATGACGGTTATTTATTCAGCAGGATCAACATTAATTCTTTCAAAGGAACAAAGGAAACAGCGGTCATTTATACAGTCCCTATTTTTTAATTTTCCGCCATTGTGTCGATTATCGTTGTAAGTCAGCAGTTCTTTTGACGTTGGAACGGAAAATTTGTCAGGAAACCGGTATAAGATCGGCAGCGGCTGTTCTCTCTTTAAAAACTGTTTTACGTTGATTGATATTTTTGTACTCAAAACAATTTGTCGCTTCGAATGATATCTTGTTAACGGTATTTGTAAAAATATCATTGTAAAAATATACACATTGCACTCACACAAAAAGTGTATTAAAATATATTTTATCAAATATAAAAAAATAAACAATACAGGATAGATACACCTGAAAAGATGTAAAACATATCAAAAAACAAATTTCAATAGGAATTGGATCCGGCGAAAATTATTTTTTTCCGTTATCAAGCATTTCATTGATGAATCGGTAAATTCCAGTGATTTCCAAAGGCATGTTTGCCCCGCAGCATCGTCTGAAATTGTCGCCGGTTCGATAAGATTCGGCAACGGAATGAATTTCTTCCAGCGGTTCGACCAGAGAACGCGTCAAAAAACGGGTATAAATCAGACCGATAAAAAAAACGAAGGAAGCCATAATAACGATCCCCCAAGCGCCGCCCATTCCGAGACGGCTGGCGGCGTTATCGGCTTTTTGAACGGCTTCGCGATTGATATGATTTAGCGCGGAAATACCGTTGACGGTTTCCTTTCTTTGATCAATATCTCCTTTAAAGGCCCCCTGATAATTTTGGGAGATTATCTTGACAGCTTCTGTTTCATTCTTTTCTGTTATGTTGTTTTGAGCGGAGCGCAGGGCGTTTTCAAATTTAATCATCAGTTCGTCCTGTCGGACAGTCTCTTCACCAAATTCAGCAAGACAAAGAAGCATTGTCTGTCCGGCATCAATGGATTTTGTGTTGCGGTTGATGATCTGTTCAATAGCGGGAGCCATTCGAACAAAAAACCAAACGGAAACAAAGGCCATAAGCAGATTCAGACCAACAAGACACCAAATACCGATCCGAACCGATTGGGCAAGTTTCATGATCGGACCTCTTTCATAAAGCGGGTAATGGATTCTTCGTCGGAAACGATAATTAAATTCATATCGGCGGTCAGAGGAATTTTGGGGTCGGGTCGGGAAATTTTCTGCTCGTCACTGCGCCGGACACCTGCGACGATTATATTGTACTTCTTCGGCAATTCCAATTCAACCAGTGATTTGCCGGTCATTGAAGAAAGAACATGAATTTCCAAAAGGGTCAGATCTTTGGAGATCTGCGTATCGACCATGACATGATTAAATAAAAGCCTGTTGGCAAATCGTTTTCCGAATTCAAGCTCCGGATTGATGATCTGATGGGCACCGACCTGTTTCAGGATCTGCTGATGCATTGGATCATTGGCCCGGGCGATGATCAACCGAGCGCCCATCTGACGCAGCAGTGCCGTGCAGATAATGGACGCCTCCCGGGAATCATTGCCAATGGCGCAAACAACAGCGTCCCGTTTTTTAGGCTCCAGCTGAACAAGTTCCTGTTCGTTCGACGCGTCAATGGCAACCGCTTCCGTAACGAACAGTTCCGCTTCTTCCACTAAATTCTTTTTGATATCGACCGCCAAAAC
>CAZZEF010000003.1:63762-73422 GCA_964652875.1 uncultured Planctomycetaceae bacterium | reverse complement strand
GCGTTTCCGGAAGTTCCTTTTTCGAAGCGGTTCAGTTCCCGTTTGTCTTCGCTCAAGTATCGTGTTTGGACCAGTCCGTTCGGCTGCAGGATCAAGGCGCGGGCCGGAGATCTCAAATCGCCGCCAGGAAGTTTATATCCGCCGAAAACGTCCATAACGCAGACATCGGAAACATGATCGACCATTTTCCCCGTTTCTTTCTTTTTCTTCGATTTTGAAGATCCTCCCGCCATCATCGGATCCATTCCCATTTCCGGCGACATCCCCAAGGTTGACTGCCTATTGCTTTCAAGGGGTTTATGCGTCTGTTTCGGGAAATTGGCAACCTGTCCCCGAACGACCTTTTGATCCTTGACAATGGATTCCGATCCGGAATCAACATCGAAATAGATCGAGGAAACGAGTAAATTCGGGGCTCGTCCAACTCTTTCGTCTTCAGCAATCGTTTGAAAGAAAATTCGGGATACCTTGCCAAGCGAAACCGGATTGGAAACTTCGCTGTAAGGTGATTCAATGAAAGTAAGGCCGACTGTTTTCGGATCTTCGACAAAATTTTCATCCACTCCGTAATTCGGATTGGCCAGCTTCAATTTAACACGATAGACGTATGTTTTATTCGGCTGAACGTCAAAATCAAAAAAGCGGAAAAGATAATAATCGACAGGCGCGACATTGCTTTCCAGATCGATTGTCTGCCCGACATTTTTATTGATCATCCAAGACGTTGATTGGGACTGACCCATTCCGCCCCCCATGCCGGGTCCCATTCCGCCATCCATACCGCCCATCGGCGCCCCCTCTGGTCCGCCGCCTTCCATTCCCATCGCTCCCATTCCGCGAGTTGAGTTCGCTGAAGCAAATGGAGATCTTTTCAAAATATCTTCAACTCGGACATCCTGCATTTTTTCCAGCAGTTTATTGCGCTCTTCCATTTCGGTGGATGCCTGATCCATCAGTTCATCCGACTGGACCGGAATATTAGGTAAATTGGCTACTTCCTCGCCGAACATCCGATTACTCATCGGCGGGCAAACCATCGCCATCGGCGGATAATTGGGGTCCAGCGGCGCGAAATAACTCAAATCGACCTGTTCCATTCCAATGCCGGCCCATTTGTTATTTTCTTTTCTCATTACATCGAACAGATCGATCTTCTTCCATTCGATCTCGCCCGTCTCTTTCATTGTTCCGCGTTCCAATTCATAAAGAATATATTTGGGCTGATCCCGGGAAGAATCAGAATATTGGGCTCCGCTGAAACTTTGCATATATGCGGACAACTGTTTGCGAACCGGTATTGATCCTGTAACGGTGATCCATTGACGCCCTTTGACATTGGAATTGCTTCCGGCGCCGGCATTTGGTCCGCCCATCTCCATCCCCATTCCGCCGCCTTCCATTCCGCCGGTCATGACATTGCCCACCAACGAAGTCGCTTTGTCTTTATAACTGACCGCGCCAATCGACGCGACCGCTTTTAAATTTTCAACTGGGAGAGGAATAATATTCGGTCGTTTGACTTTATCGGGGAAAAGTGACTGCTCCCAGCGAATCGGGGTTTCATACGCGTTTACTTTAACCGCCGTCTTAATTAAATTGGCAAAGTCTTTGTAATCATAAACAACGATACCCGTATCAAACTCGACCGGTTTGATCTTGCTTTCTTTGATATGTTCGTCCGCACGGCGCGCCGATTCATCGATCTGTTCCGGTGTCAGTTTGAATTTTTCAATACTGCTGCCACTAAAAATCATCCAACCGGCCAGCGCGATCACAAGAAGAAAGAGAACCTTTTCTCCATGTTGCAGCATTGGATTGTCTAAAAAGTGCGTCGATGTTTTTTTCTTTGATTTTGCCTTAGCCATGTAAGCCTCGCAATATAATTTTATTGAATTAAATAGTCTTTATAACTTGTTTTTATTAAATTGGCAATTCAGTTTTTTATGAAATTTCATTTCTGACAACCATTGAAGGGTTTGAGCAATAATCTGAATTGCAAATTTCTTTCTTAAAAAAGAACGGAAACCTTTAATTATTGCCGCCCGGGGCCGGTGTTGATCCCGCCGGAGCCGGTGTCGATCCTGCCGGGGCCGGTGTTGATCCTGCCGGGGCCGGTGTTGATCCTGCCGGGGCCGGTGTCGTTCCCGCCGGAGCCGGTGTCGTTCCTGCCGGGGCCGGTGTCGTTCCCGCCGGGGCCGGTGTCGTTCCCGCCGGGGCCGGTGTTGATCCTGCCGGGGCTGGTGTCGTTCCCGCCGGAGCCGGAGCGCCGGAATTCGACGGAGCTTCAGCAGGAGAATTTTCTTCACCTGTTGCTGATTTACCGGTATCAGGAGTATTTAAATTTTCTTCTGACAGCTTGGTATCGGATCCTTCCGCCCCCTGTCCCGTTCCGAAATCAGCGATAACCGGCTCATTAAAGATATTGATAATCCCGTAAATTTCGACACGAATAGCGTCATTTCCGTAACCGCTGATTTGACTGATTTCAGATCGGCCGACTTCAATACTTCCGGAGTCGCTTCCAGGTCCGCCTTCTCCGCCCATACTTCCGCGGGCTCCGCCAGAAGCAGAGGGGGGTCCGCCCGCCATTGGTCCCGCGCCGGAAGCTCCGCCCATCATATCGCCGCCCATTCCTTCCATTCCCATTGCTCCGCCGCTTACATTGCCGAACGGAACGAGATTGTCAGGACAAATTCTTACATGTTTAATATCAATCGGCATTGAGCAGTTAGCGCAATTTACGAGCAGATCAGGAATTCGGCGCTGATCAATAATCAATTTCATGCAGACGGGCATTTTATTAAATTCGGCAAACGGGGGCGCCGTTTCCGCGGCCAAAGGCTGATTTTCTCCGTCGAGATAGCGGCCATAAAGAATTTTCAATAAAATTTCATTTTCAGTAAGTTCAACAGGACCGGACATATTCCCCATTTCAGACCCTCCGGCCATTGAGGCGGCGTCTCCGGAAGGGGACATCATTTCGCTTCCCATCATACTCATATCGGTACTCATTCCAGCCCCGGTAAGATCACCCAGCGCATTCTTGACGGAAGTCCAGGCGGCGCCTGCCGGTTGACCGATCAGCATGGCTTCGACCGATTTGATCGGAGCTAAATTAATATTGTCTGGCGCTTCTTTATTGGTTTCCGCGATAACGCGAATCAGTGCCTCATAAACCCAAAGAGATTCCTGGGCATACCAGATCTCGATTGATTTCGGATAACCTGATTTGCTCCAAGTTGGAAGAGTATAAATTTCAGGATTTTCCCAATCGACATTACCAACAACTTTTCTCCGGTCGGAATAAGGAGGAAGACCGGGATAAGAGATCGTTTTTTCATTACCCATACCGGCTCCCATTCCCATGCCGGCTCCTTCCATTCCGGGAGCGTTGGCCCCCGTTGCCGAAGGAAGCTGATCCAATGCGGGATCAATATTGTCACCGGGAATACTGACCGTTGCGAAACCACCTCCACCGCTCATACTTCCGCGGGCATCACCGCCGGATTCCGGCCCCATCCCGGGACCGCCCATACCGGGGCCACCGCCCATGCCAGGACCGCCCCCCATGCCGGGACCGCCCCCCATTGATTCCATTCCCATTGATCCGCCGGGACCGGAAGAGGCCATCGACAAACCGAACGACATATAATCTTTCGGTGTAACGATCCAAGGATCCATTTCCCGATAATAAGGAACTCGCTCTTTACTGATAAATGCATCACGTTCGCCGCTGTTTTCCACTTTTTTCAATAAATCGCGCTTGATATCATAGATCTGAACTTCTTTAACGC
This sequence comes from uncultured Planctomycetaceae bacterium, assembly GCA_964652875.1. GTDB lineage: Bacteria > Planctomycetota > Planctomycetia > Pirellulales > Thermoguttaceae > JAUNBG01. The sequence goes on along the minus strand of CAZZEF010000003.1, from coordinate 69,628 downwards.
GGTCCGTTTCCCCTTCGGTAACAAGAATGTAATAAATACCTTTTTCTTCATCTTTGTAGACCGGGAAAAAACGCTTTTCGCTTTTGACATATTTATAATCATGAACCTGTATCCTGCGGCGCTGCACTTCCTTCAAAAGGGAAGGAAGGTGATTACCAATGAAGAATGAATAGTCTTCGCGCAAATGCGGCTTGGTCGGATCAATCGAAGCCCTGAATTTCAATTTTTCAACAAGCGTCAGAAATTCTTTTGACAGTTGACGAGGCCAGCGGTTTCGAAGTTTTTGATCGGTATACATCAATGTCCAAGCTTCAAAAACGCTTTTCTTAAGAACATTGATTTCTTTTTTTATCGCGTCAATTGTATTGTCATTAGGATGCAAGCTGTCGGAAGCAATGCCGTCCAACGCTTGTTTTTCTGCTTCGACCGCCTTTTTCTTTTCTTCAAATTTTTTCTTGATATCGCCAATGGCCATTGAGGCAACGATAAATGCTAAGACAAGGAGAATTGGCACAACGACCCAAAAATAGATCTTTTTGACCATTTCCATTGAAGCCTTATTTGCACCTGCCATGATTCTTCACTTTCGTTAAATAAGTTTACTTATATTAATCCGCTGTTCTCGGATTTATTTTTATTTGTCAAACCAATCAATATTGTATTATTTATCGGGGACTTGTGTCGGCACAAAATCCCCAATTTAAGATAGACGTTTTTGTTTACGGATTTTTCGTTCCTGCCGGAGCCGGAGTCGCTGATCCTGCCGGAGCCGGAGCCGCTGATCCTGCCGGGGCCGGAGTCGCTGATCCTGCCGGAGCCGGTGTCGCTGATCCTGCCGGAGCCGGAGCCGCTGATCCTGCCGGGGCCGGAGCCGCTGATCCTGCCGGGGCCGGTGTCGCTGATCCTGCCGGAGCCGGAGCCGCTGATCCTGCCGGGGCCGGAGCCGATGATCCTGCCGGGGCCGGTGTCGCTGATCCTGCCGGGGCCGGAGCCGCGGTATTCGCGTTTTCATTATTCATTTCTTCATTATTTTGATCTTCAGAAGAATTGTTCGGGGCTTCAGGAGCAGGATTCTCCCCTTCTTGCTGTTCATTTGCTTTTTTGGCTTCCGCGATAGCCGCTTCAATCGCCGTGCGCCGCATATCCCGGACACTTGGAGGAGTTTCCTGCCAAATAAAGTGAATTGTAAATGCGAACCGCCGCAGTTCAAGAATTTTATCTTTGGACATGGAACTGGCAATACTGGTCAGGTCGCCCATTCCTCCGGCCATTCCGCTGCCCATTCCTCCGGCCATTCCGCCGCCCATCATGGCATTGCCCCCCATACCGGCCCCCATTGCAGCATGACGTCCGCTTCCGGGTCTGGATTTGAGCATTTTTTCCATAAGACTTTTTCGTTCCTTGGCGGCTTCTTCAGGATCCAGAAGACGATATTTTTCGTCGATAACCCCCGGATTCATCATAATCGGATAGTAAATTCCGAGTTCGCGCAGAGTCAGTTTTTCAGTCCCGGCATTACCTGCGCGCTGCCGTTCAAGACTGACCGGAAGTTCAACCGATCCGTGTTTCAGATTGTAAAGAATTGTTTGACGGACATATTGCGGACCACGGGCAACGTCATCGACATCGTTGGAGTTATGATAATGATATCCGGTGATCTGGACAATTCGTCCTTTCCCGGTCGGACCGGGAATTTTTTCAAGACGGGTATCAGTACTCTCTTTGTAATCGGAAAGCGCGGCGGTACCGGTTGCCGCAGTCTCTTCAGAGGAGTCCGCGGAAGAGTCGGACGATTCGGAAGAGTCAGTTGAATCAGAAGCGGCCGAATCAGTAGCGCCCGCGCCGGCCAATTCAGGAATTGGCAGCGCGGAGACATCGAATTTTCCGCCGGCTTCGCCTTTGGTGTCCGATGCTACCGGGAAATACCAATACTGTTCGGGAGTAATTTTAGATCCCTTTTCAAAGACCTTTGCCTCTTCACTATCGATATAATACCATTTTTTGGCCATTGTGAACCATTGCGAGAGATCGTCCATCTCTTCAACTTCTATATTTTTGATATAGATCCGGTTCTGTTTTTCAATCGCCTCACGTTTAAGAGCGGACGCTCCTTCTTTTAGAATTTCAATGCTTGGATTTTCGGCGGGTATGACAGTATTGATCGCTTTGAGCAATTCAAGCCAAGTCATTCGCCCCTCAACATTACTGGTCAAATTTTGTCCGATTTGATCAACGGCCTTAAAGTTACCGACTTCGGTCGTTGCCCTGGACTTTAGATCCTGAGAATTCGCGGTGACTTTTTTCGCCGCATCATAAGACCGGTTGATTTCGTAATTTTCAACGGTACTGTAAGCAACTGTTGACGTAACGAACTGAATAGTCAGCGCGACCAGAAGAAGAGCGGCCGCGGCCAGTGCCCAAGGTTTTTTACTCTCGATCAGCCGTTCGGTCAAGATCTCTTTCGGGACAAGATTGATGTCCATCGGAACCTGATGCAGTAACTGCAGAGCCAAACCGTAAGCAATACCGAACGAAGAAGCGTTGTCTTTAAATTGGGGATTGGCCAGAACATCAGTACCGCGCATCGTTTTAAATTCGTTAATGAACTCGACTTCCAAGCCGTGACTTTTCGCCAGAAACTGACGGAGTCCCGGAAGCTTCATCGCGTTGCCGAGCGCGTATATTTTGCGAATGTTGGCGGTCTTGTTCAAACTCGTATAATATTTTATTGACCGGTCAATTTCCGAAAGCATATCGGTAAAGACCGGCTTCATCGCGATAATAATCGCTTTGGGATCCTGCGACGCGGATGTGTTGCGCTTAATATGCTCCGCATTGGAAAAAGTCAGTTTCAGCGATTTGGTCAGCGCTTTGGTGAAAAGATTTCCACCAATCGGAATATTGCGGAGCCAAACAGTAACGCCGTTAGTGATAATTACTTCCGTTGTATCGGTTCCGATATTGAGAATAACATCGTAATCGGTCAGTTCATCGGGCGAATGGGACGAGAGTTCGTCGTAATCGCATTTTTCATGAATGAACGTGTTATAAAGAGCGACCTGCGCTCCCTGCATGCAATCGACCTCAATCCCCGTGCTGGAATACGATTCGAGAGTCTTGAAAGCGAGTTCCCGCTTCATCGCATACATAAATATATTGACATCAAGAGCAAAATTACCTTCGGTAATTCCTCCCACTTGACGGTAATCCCAAATAACTTCCTTCAAATCAAACGGAAGCCATTGTTTGACTTCGTATTTAATAAGATCGGCGATCTTTTTAGGATCAATCGGCGGCAACGGCTGAAAACGCCATAACGTATTCTGTCCGGAAACAGAAACAGCGATCTTTTCGCCCTTGACATTGTTCCTTGACAGAAACAGTCCTAACGATTCCGCAAAAATCGCCTCGGGATCCGCTCCCGGCTGCGTCATGATCTTGCTGTGTTCGATATAATCAAAACCAAGAACCTCAACCGTGCCGGGTTCCGATCCCAATCGACATCGCAACGCTTTGAGTGAAGTATTACCAATATCTATACCCCACACAATATCGTTTCTGGCCATCTTTTATGTCACTCCTGTTTGATAAGAGTCATTAATCGAATTATTTTTACCCCAAGTCCGGGCAATATTCTGTTATAACACCCGACAAAAAGAATCTTTTCGTCCGTTCACTGAAAATATTATACCATCACTAGTATAACTGAATCAATCGGCTTTTCAAGTCTTTTATTCTTAAACCAATAAGATTTTAACCATTATATTTGACGTTTTCCATAAAATATAAAAGATCAATAAAAAACAAACAGCGCGAACAGGTATTTTCTTCTTGATCGACTCTAAATTAATTATATATTCTCCTTTGAAAAATTTCCAGCGCCTGTTTTAAAAAAGGGACGATTTCCAAAAATTTTTCTTTTTTTTAACAACTTTATCTTTGTTTTTGCATTTTATCTATTTTATTATTTGTATCGATTCCGTTTTATTTCAATAGAATCGCGAAGTTATTACTTTTCAATTTTTCTTAAATTTTACAATATCCCATTAATATATCATTATACTTATCATTTATCTCTGCTGAAATAATTTACACAGCTTTTATTTTAAATTTTTCGTTATTTCCGCAGATTGACTGCGTGAATCGCCTGTTCTTTTGACGTTGTAACGAAAATTTCATCATGAAATCGGTACAAAAGAGGGACAAGCTGTATATGAGCCAATTAAGTATTGTGAATAGGGAGGAAATGAAAATCCGCTATTTCCAAAACATTAATTTTTTGAAAATATTGTCATTGGCTTCCTTGACGGGCTCTTCCTGTTTGGGATTTTTATTAACGTTATTTGAAAGAAAGGACGGTCGGACCGGACGGTCCGCCAATAATGGAGAATTTTCAGGGATCAGTTCGAAAAGGATCTTCGACCAATAATCATCAATAAAAGCGAGTGATCCCTCAATGTTGCCGGAACTGATAAATGTCTCGGAATCTTTGATTTTCCGGACAAGTTCCTTTTGCTCGTTTTCGGTAAATGCCAGTTGATAAAGACGCGCATTGTCAAACCAGACAGATCCCTCCGCCAAAAGATCAAAACGGAGCGTAAGATCCTCCAGTCCGTTCACCGGCAGCTTTTCAAACAGGACCATTTCTTCCGTCCAAAAAACAGATCGGGCATCGGACAGACCGGCTTGCTGAGCTTCTTTTCTTTTGGCGATCAGAGCTGATCCGATCTCTAATTTGCGAATATAAGGTTTTCCCTGATTTCGAGCGGTCAGCGTTATAAACAGCGGTAAATTGTCCAATCCGGCAGGTACGCCGAAAGACAGTCGCAAACAGATCCTGCCTGTCAGCGGAGAAGCGAAAACCGGACTGATGATTCCCCCGGGTGTTCCGCAGCTTGTCAAACGAAGAGAGGCCTCTCCGGAATATTTATTTTGTTCGTCAAAATTTGTCTCGAACGACTGATCACCGAACCGCTGCCAGCGGGAAAAATTTTCCAGGGAACTTTTGGACGCGTTTGGCCTGTTGGGATCTTTACCGTCTCCCGTTTGTTCCGACACCGGACCGGAATTTCCTTTAACGGATCCGTGCCCGCTTTTCAATAAATTAAATTTGGGTACATCGATCAGAGGAAATTTTTTGTCGTTGGCGGATCCTTCTTTTTCCGCGGAAGAAAAGTTTTTCGGCAGTTCGAGAGGAATTCCCTGACAAGCGATCAGAAGCCGGTCGGCATAATCTTTAACCAAACCGGCCAGCAGGCCGTTCTGATCACAAATTTCAGAAGGAAGCGACACTTCCGCGTTTTGAAGAACCGATTTGGTATCACTTATTTTCCAGGCGATCAGATCATAAGGACGCATTGAAAATGACCAGGAATAAGACTCGTTTCCCAAAGAAGGATCAGCGACATCCTGTCCCCCCGACCGGACTTCAAGATCAGTGCCCGGCGCATATTTTCCCGAAAGTTTTATGCCGGAGTGAAACGGAGCATTGTTTACGGCGTAAAACCAAAGATCTTTTCCGATCTTGCCACTTCGAATTTTCACCGGTCCGAATCCTTTTGTTTCAGGAGAAATACTCGATGGTTTCACGTCTTTGAAAGGAACGGCGGGAATAGACCGGAAAACGGAGATCCATTCCTGCAGGGACTCTTCCCCGCCGAACGGGATCATTTCCCCCCCGTCGAAATACTGCATCGTTTCGGAGCCCGCCAGCTGCTGGCAAAAACGCCTTCTGTTCTCATAATCGGAAGGAATCGATCGAGTCATTATTTGAGTGAATGTCGGTTGATAGGGGCTTTTCTTTTCAAAGTCGGAAAGTTTTTTCGATTTCGTATGATGATAAAAAGAAACGCCGCTCTTTAAAGAG
>CAZZEF010000003.1:59305-63752 GCA_964652875.1 uncultured Planctomycetaceae bacterium | reverse complement strand
ACAACGTTTTCATTGCCGGAATTGTAATCGGCGAGATCAAACCCGATCATGCGGAACGCATCTTCAAAAGCAGAAATTCCTGACAGATCCGGATGAATTCTGTTTTCGCTCTGACGTCCTCGAAGCATGTCCGTTCCGACCAGATATAAACAGGATCCGGGGCGGCATTGCTCAATCATGGCTCCCAGCTTTCGGTAAAATCCGGCCATTTCCGATGAACGCCAGGCGATCCAGTCGTTCAGACAGTTCATTTTAATAAAAACCGCTCTGGCCCGGTAACGGTTCTGATCTGTTTGAGTCATCAGATTCCGCAATGCCGTTTGATCAAGACGATGAAGAACGCCCGATTCCCGAAAAAAACGCGTAATCGTAAAATCGTCCATTCCGTAATAAATATCGTCCGGAAGCTGCATGTAATTATTAGCGGAAAGTTCAACGGCCACTCCTTTAAACGATCGGTAAGGAGCGCACCGGACAGCCAAATCGCGAATGATCCCGAAAATCGCTTCCTGAACGTAAGGATGCAGAAGATTATAATAAGGACCTGTTCCGTCGGACTGAACATTTTGATCAACATAAGCGGATCGTTCCGGTCCGAGAGAATAAATCCCCTCAACCCAGCGAAATTTTTCCGCATCGCCTGTTCGAACGACGTTGCGAAACAGTTCTTCCAGCCGGGGGAGCGGGGAATTCAAATTGACCATTGGAATCAAATGGAGATTTTCCAGTTCAAAAGAGCGAATCGCCAGTTCCAAAACATCTTTACGAACCGGATCTTCGCCTCTTGACAAAAAGATCCCGGAATCCCAACGGGGCGTTGGATTAAGTTCAGGACAAGGATAGATCGAACTGCCATCGGAAAGAACGGAAAGAATCATCGCGTTATTCGAGGACGCGTGCAGACTGCTGATCATTCGCTGGACCGACGTATAAAACGTGTTCCAGTCCTCAATTCCGTGAACCCCCAGCGGTGAGTCTATTCGAACGGCGGCAAACTGGTCGCATAAAAGAGGACGTGTCATCATCGAACCGAAAAGACGTCCGCCCTCGGCCAAATGTTCGTCACTGATATTCTCTTTGGCCCGATAGATCCGGATCTTTCCGAAAACGGCCGAATGTTTTTTGTCTCTGTTCATTAACAAAACGGTCGGATTTTTCGTTTTCGGCCAAAACAAAATTTGAGATCGGCAGATCTTGTCAGGCAGCCGGTCACTGATCTTATCCTCGGAAACCGTCAGTCCGTAATCAAGCGATCTTGGAAAAACACCGCCGGAAACCGTTGGCTCAATCACCGTTATTCCCAGTGACTGCGGCAGATGCGAAAGATATTCAATTTCCAGCAGATGCGGTTTACCCGGCTCCCGGATCGGAACGGTATATGATTCCCAAGGAGTTATCGCCGGATTCGGATCGGCGGTCAATTCGACGAGATCCTCGTAAATGGTCAAAGGCGAATGAAATATTTTCAAATGACCGCTTCCGCGCGATGTCCGCCAAAAATCTTCCCATTGCCCCCAACGGGCGGAAGACCGCCAGGGAGTCAAATTGAGCTGAAAGCCCCCCATCTTCCAGATCTTTAAAAAATCCGCCGATAATAAATTGGACGGAAGCATCTGCTGACCGCGGACTTGTGTCTTGTCTTTGACTTCTTTGTGTCCGAAAAGCGAACTCTTGCCGAATACTTTCCACCAAGCGGGATTGGTCGGATCAATCGTAACCAATAATCCATCGCGAAGATCCTTTTTAACACTTTCTTTTCGTGTTTTTACCTGATCTGTTTTATTTTGACGAACTTTGGGAAGAACAACCCCTTGAACGACCCGCGAACTTAAAACAGATCCTCGCGCCGGTCCCGCTTGAGAAGGGAAAAATGGAAAAGTCGAACCCGTTCGACCGGTATTCGCGACCAGCGAAAGATTCAGATCAAAAGCTCCTTCAATATCAGGAACCGGAACGGTAAAATTAACCGGAGATTTTTGACCTGCTGGAATTTCCCGGGAATCGTTCCAAACGGCGTTGGTTCTTCCCGGCTGGGTAAATGTGACCAATAAGGTGCAGTTCTGCCGGTCTTGCGGAAAATTGTATAAACGGGGACAAACACTCAAAACAAATTGTTCGCCCTGCTTCAATATTGTGCCGGTATTCCAGTTTCCTTCATTCTGACGAAAGATCCGAACCGGTAAATCATCACCGGGAACACGTTCGATCAGAATACCGTTTTCCGTATCCGCAAAAGGAAGATGAACCGGATTGGCGATAAGTTGACGAATCGGAATCGCCGTATTGACCGTCTGACCGGTCCGTTTTTCCCGCAATTCCAAATGAATGCTCTCCGAGACCGCTGAGCAAACAGTCGTCTGCATTCCAACAAAAAATAAAGGACTGTTGTTTTCAAAGGCGATCTTACCGTTTTTTTCTTCCTCCAACCGAAAAAGACAAGGACTCAACGGATCTTCTCCCAATGGAACTGTTTCAGTAAAAATCCGTTCGTCAAGGAAATATTTCCCGTCCAACTTCCCTGTTTTAACGAACTCCAAGAGATATTGATCCGACATATTCCGCATTCAAATTCCGGAACACCGTTGATCTGTTCGGCTGGAGCGGTTTTGACTTGAACCGAAACGGTCGACTGCGCAAATCCGGCATCGCCCGCTGTATTGGAAAAGCGTCCCAGCCGGTCAGAATTCAAATCCTGCCGGGCTTGCAACACTGCGGAATAAAAAGGTATTGAAAAAAATAAAATTAAAAAAGAAGCTGTCCATTTTATCAGCAAAACAGAACTTTTGAATGACTTTTCGTCTTCTCCGCAACTCTGTTTAAAGTTCGGCCGGTTCTTAAAAATATCAAGAACAAATCCATTCCGGGACTCAGCGAATTTTTGCCAAGAGAATAATTTGTTCAAAATATTTTTTAATCCGGTCCGCATTTTTTTACTTGCTTATTTATATCTATTATTTATATCTATTATTTATTTTTATTATTTATTTTTTCTGTTTTCCATTTCGAGTCTTTAATACTCTATTCTTTTATCCGGCTCGTTTTCCGCTTTCCATTCATTTTGGAAAAGTGCAGGAAAATTCAATTATAGAAATTTTCAAAGATCAGCGCCAGATGAATTTGATACTTTTTTTATAAAAGAATAATTTTTAGGTTACTATAATTTTAGACAGTCAGAAAATGGGTATTTTAAAAAAACAAACAATTTCAGGCAGTTTATATTCTTTGTTTTGAATTATTGATTAATATTTTTTTATACATAAAAAAGGGACAACATCCTTTTTGGAAATTGTCCCTTTTTTGTTTTTTAAAACAATATTTTATGTTTCGCAAGCCAATCAAGATTTTTTATTCAGCTTGATCTGTTCATTTTCAATCGCGGTAATTTTATTGACGCGCCGTTCATGACGGCCGCCGGCGAATTCGGATTTCAGCCAAATTCTCACCAGCTGATCTATTGTTTCTTCGGTAAGCATATCGCCGGAAAGACATAAAACGTTCAAATCGTTATGACGTCGACTCATTTCGGCGGACATTTCATCAGCCACCGGCGCGGCGCGCACTCCGGAAAACTTGTTGGCGACAATACTCATACCGATACCAGTACCGCAAATCAAAATGCCGCGATCGACTGTTTTATCGGATACAGCTCCGGCAACTTCCGCCGCAATATCCGGATAATCAACAGGGTCCGGATTCTCCGTTGTTGGGCCGCAATCGATAACGATATGACCAAGATCCCGAATAAACCGTCCAAGGTTTAAACGAGTCTTGACACCGTGATGGTCGCTGCCGAGCATGATCTTCATCGATCCGATTCCTCCCAATTTTAATATCTGTCCAATTGCTACTCAAGCGTTTCTTAATCGTTTGGTTTTATTTTATAATAAAAAACAAACCAATCGCCAAATCCAAATCGCTCTTTTGATAAATAGATGTTTTATACTGCTTCTATTTTAAATTTTCCGTTATCACCGCCGATTACCTGCGTGAATCGGCTGTTCTTTTGACGTTATAACGGAAAATTTATGATGAAAATCGGTATAATTATTTGTTTTCTGTCTGATTATTATATATTTGTATCTATCATTGTAAAAATGACGACTCGGTCAAATATATTTTCACTTGAATCGAAATTAATCCGATCCGCCGTTTTCAATATTGCGAACGGTTTCTTCAATTTCATCACAAAATTGATTGGCCTCTTCCGCCGTCTCCGCTTCGGCAATAATTCGAATGATTGGTTCTGTATTGCTAGCCCGGATCAAAACCCAGGAATTATCCCGGTCAAGACGCAGACCATCGGCTCTGCTCTGTTCCAGTCCGGCATATTTTTTTTCCAAATTTTCAAAAACCTTTTCAAGCAAGTCGGGCGCAAGCGCTCTTTTTCGTTTAACGATCGAATAGGCTGGAATTTCCGCAACCAGTTCCGCAATGGACTTTTTCTTTC
>CAZZEF010000003.1:45129-59295 GCA_964652875.1 uncultured Planctomycetaceae bacterium | reverse complement strand
TAACTCAAGCAGATTGGCCATTCCGACAAAGCTGTCCCGAACCAAACCGACTTGCGGGTCAATTGGTCCGCCATTACCTTCTCCGGCAAAAAAAGAATCCGTTTCCAGCAATTTATCGACAACATTGGCTTCACCGACGGATGATCGAAAACATTCCGACCCGAATTTTCGGGCAAGATCAATTGACATTCGGCTACTTGCGCAATTAACGGTTATCGGAGCCGGATGAAGTGCTTTTTCAAATTTATTCAACGCGCAAAGCGCGATAGTGTATTCTTCGCCCGGATAATGACCGTTCGCGTCAATAAAGGCCAATCGGTCCGCATCCGGATCCTGACAGAAACCGATCTGCGCGCCCGCTTCCCTGACTTTTGCGCCGATATCAACAAGATTTTCCTCAATGGGCTCCGGAGTATGTTCAAAAGCGCCGTCCGGAAGATCTCCGCAAAAAACGGTTTGACATCCGAGCGCCTCCAAAAGCGGTTTTCCAAGCATTGAGCCCGCGCCGTGATTGGAGTCAAGAAGCACTTTAAACCTGCATTGCCGTATCAAGTTCGCGTCCACTGTTTGAAGAACCGTCTCCAAATGCGCGGAAATAGTATCTTCAATCAAATGATTTCGTCCTAAATGATCAACATCCCGCCAGTCATTCATCTCGGAATTTTCCGTTTCCCGATATCGAGCCAGAATCGTTTCGCCAACTCGTCCGGGAATAACCCGTCCTTCTTCCGAAAAGAGCTTTAATCCGTTGAAACGGGCAGGATTATGACTTGCGGAGATCTGAATTCCTCCAGCCGCATTATTGCGTCGAACCAAAATTCCGGTAGTCGGAGTAGCCGCAATACCGCCGTCGAGTGTTGAACGTCCCGTCGCGTTGAGGGCCGCGCGAATCAGTTCCGAGTAAATTCGCCCGGATCGGCGGCCGTCCCGGGTTATTACAAAAGGACGCGAATCGGAAACCGAGGCCGAATAAACCAGCGCGTACCGAATCAAAACATTCGGTGTCAACGATGATCCAATTTCACCTCGAAGTCCCGATACGCTGATAATTAACGGTGAAGACATTAACTTTTCCTGTTGTTTCAACAAAACATGGTTTTCGATCATGTTTGTTTATTAAAATCGGAGCTGATATAAAACTTATTCGTTTCGAACCAGTTCGCGAAACGCTGCCAAGATCTGATGGGTGACCGGGCCGGGTTTTCCGTTCCCGATCTGACGGTCATCGACCGAAATAACCGGAATCAGCTCGGCGGCCGATCCGGTCATAAAGCATTCGTCAGCGCAATAAACATCATGCCGCGTAATCGCCTGTTCCCGAACTTCATAACCGAGTTTACGGGCGACTTCAATAACAGAATTTCTGGTAACGCCTTCCAAAATACAGGCATCGGTCGGAGGTGTACGCAGACGGCCATTTTTAACGACGAAAATATTATCGCCGGTGCATTCCGCGACATCCCCTTTATGATTCAGCATCATCGCTTCCTCACAACCGGCGGTATGTCCTTCGATCTTGGCCATTATGTTATTGAGATAATTAAGAGATTTAACACGCGGATTCAATGAATCGGAAGGCATTCGGATCGTACTGGCGGTAACGATCTTGATCCCCTTTTCATAAAGATCGGAAGAATAAAGCTGCAAAGATCGGGCGATAATTACAATTTCCGGTGTCCCGCAAAGATGAGCGTCCAAGCCGAGTGTTCCAATTCCCCGAGTAACGATCAGACGAATATAACCGTCGATGATATCGTTCGCTTTCAGCGTTTTATAAACCGCGTCGACCATTTCATCTTTCGTGATCGGAATTTCAAAATGAAGCGTCTTGGCGGAATCCCAAAGACGGTTCATATGCTCCGTCATGCGAAAGACTTTTCCGGAATAACTCCGCATTCCTTCAAAAATACCGTCGCCGTACAAAAAACCGTGATCGAAAACACTGATCTTGGCGTTTTCTTCGTCGACCAGCTCACCGTTCATGTAAATCTTTAGCCCCATTGTCGTGTCCCTGTCAAATAGAATAGTTTGGCACTTATTCCAGCCGGCTTTCCCGATTTCCGCCGTTTGGTCTCGTTCCGACGGCTTTTCTGTATTTTTTCGGGAAAGCATTGGCAGAATCAGTTTGATGATATAAACTCACCAGAACGTTATGACCATAAATTAAAATTTCTTTTTACGGCGGTTTTTATCTTCCGTAATTCACTATTTTAATCCGTATTATGACTTTTGACAAGTGAATAGGCTGAATCTTTTCTTAATTATTATATATTGGGGCCGATATGTAACAAATAATCTTGCCAATATTCATTTTTATTTTACTTTATCTGCTTTTGTTTGTCCGCTCATTTTGTGTGATCCGTTTTTTAATTTTATGTCTCAATCACTTTGTTTAATTGCCCGAATTTCAATTCAGACTGAAAACAGCGTTTTTCCCAAGATCTTCCTCAATGCGCAGAAGTTGATTGTATTTGGCGGTCCGTTCACTGCGGGCAAGAGATCCTGTTTTGATCTGACCGGCATTCATACCGACAGAAAGATCGGCAATAAACGGATCTTCCGTCTCGCCGCTTCGATGACTGACTATCAGACGGTATCCGTTGCGCCGGGCATAATTCATTGCGTTCATCGTTTCGGTAACAGAACCGATTTGATTGAGTTTGATCAGAACCGCGTTGGCCGCCGCCTCTTCGATCCCCCGATGAATTCTTTCAATGTTGGTCGTAAACAGATCGTCACCGACAAGCTGTATTTTATCCCCCAGTCGTTCGCTCAGAAGCCGCCATCCGGCCCAATCGTCCTCCGCGCAGCCATCTTCAATCGAAATGACGGGATAACGACTGACCCAATCGGCCAGTGTATTTACGAATTCTTCCGCCGAAAGATCCTTGTTTTCAAAATGATAATGTCCGCCTGAAAAATCATTTTCAGCGTTTTCTCGTAAACGGTCTTCATTCGGCTTAACGTAAAATTCGGAAGCGGCGACATCCAGCGCCAGTCCAACTTCCCGGCCGGGTACGTAACCGGCACTCTTTATCGCGGTAACCAGTAATTCCAGTCCTTTTTCATTGGCGGACAATTCCGGAGCAAAACCGCCTTCGTCCCCGACCCGGGTCGGAAGCCCTCGTGCCTGAAGAAGCTCCCGAAGAGCATGAAAGATCTCCGTACCCGCTCTCAGCGCCCGGGAATATCGGGTAAAACCAAACGGAACGATCATGAATTCCTGAACGTCGACTTTATTGTCCGCATGACGCCCCCCGTTGAGAAAATTCATCATTGGAACCGGAAGAACATGCGCGTCCGATCCTCCCAGATATCGAAAAAGAGGAAGTCCGCAAAAGCGCGCCGCCGCCCGCGCCGCCGCCATTGAAACCGCAAGAATCGCATTGGCCCCCAACTTGGACTTGTCCGGTGTTCCGTCCCGATCAATCATGCGCCGGTCAATCGTCATTTGATCGAGAACGTCGCAGCCGAACAATTCATGTCCGATAATCATATTAATATTTTCAACGGCTTTGAGAACACCTTTTCCCATGTAACGGTCCGGATCCCTGTCCCGGAGTTCAAGGGCTTCATGCGATCCGGTACTGGCCCCGCTCGGAACCGCCGCCCGCGCCGTTATTCCGCAATCAAGACGAACCTCCGCCTCAACGGTCGGCCAGCCCCGACTGTCCAGAATCTGCCGGGCCGTTATTTTATCGATCGAACTTTCCATCGGTCATCCTTTCTTTTACGCTTTCGTGTTCTCAAAATAATCTTCCGCTGACCATTGTTTCTTTCCGGTATGATCCCGTCGCTTTATCTGCTCCGCTTTTTTATTTGACCGATCTCAAATAAAATGAACGATCAAAACTGCCTTATAAAAGATGATCCCGGAATACTTCAATATAAAATTGTTTCCAACCGAAATCCGAATTCAGAAATTTTTATACGAAGGATGTTTTTCCGCCGGTTGATTGAAGGAATTAGCGGATCGGTCGGCACGGAAACAGAAAAAACAACCCGCGGTTGATATCACCTGACCGAACAGAAACGAAAGTGATCTGAAAAAAGATAAATGACCGACAGAGAACGCCGACAGGAAACTCAAAGACAGCCCTAAAAAACGCCGATAAAAAGTGCCGGTCAATGATCGAAACAACCGGCCGATAATAAGATCTGATAAAGAACGCCCGCCGATTTATTGCGATTATCGGCGGCAATGACGGATTATTTAAAAATCAGATCGCATAAAATAATTACCTGGTCCCCTGAATATCATCGAATATGAGTCAGAAGAAGGCGAGCGCTTTCGTCCTTCGCCAAAAAGTCGTTGTATAGCGCCTCAACTTCCGGGTTATGATGACTGCATCGGATCTCGTCCTGAGCGTCCCGTTTAAAAAGACCTTTTCGGCGCCGATTATACATCGAATCGTAACCGCTTGACGCTTTGGGCTGTCCGCCGCCGCCGATGCACCCGCCGGAACAGGCCATCATTTCAACAAAATCGTACTTGTCAGGATCTTTTTTCAGATCTTCCAAAACTTGACGGACCGCGGGAAGCCCTTGGGCAACGGCAACTTTCAATTTTACGGATCCAAGATCAACAACGGCGGACCGAACCGGTTTGAATTCGCGGATCTCTTCCCAAAGAAGCAGATCTTTCGGCGGATCTTTTTTATTCAGCAACTGGTAAACGGTTCGTACCGCCGCTTCCGCGACTCCGCCGCTGTTGCCGAAAATTTTTCCCGCACCGGACGCGGTTCCCATTATTGAATCATATTCCGCATTCGATTCGGTCAAAAGGCGGGGAATACCGCAGACTTTAAAAAGCTGTCCAAGTTCACGAGTCGTTAAAGAAAAATCGACATCGCGCATTGTTTTCTGCGTTTTGGCAAAAACACCGGCAGAATCTCCGTAAGGAAGACGGATCTCATATTTCTTCGCGGTGCAAGGCGCGATAGCGACATGATCGATTTTTTCCGGATCGATTTTCATTTTCCGCGCAAACCAGCTTTTCACCAACGCGCCTTGAGACAAAAAAGGACTTTTAACGGTCGAAATATTTTTTTTGAATTCCGGATAAAACAGTTCCGCGTAACGGACCCAGGAGGGACAGCAACTGGTGAATAGCGGCCCGGACGTTCCTTGTTTGATCCTGTCCGCAAGTTCAGCCGCTTCTTCCATTACGGTGACATCAGCGCCGAAACAGGTATTCAGCACATAATCGAATCCGATCTTTTTCAATCCGGAAACGATCTTTCCCTCAATATCGCGTCCGGGCATAAGACCGAACATTTCACCGATCGAAACGGAAATGGAAGGGGCAATTGACGCTATTTTTATTCGATCCTTGCTGTTCAAAAGAAGACTGACTTGCGGATAATCATATTTTTCCGTTCGCGCTCCTGACGGGCAGATCAGCGTACACTGTCCGCAATAAACGCAGTTGAAATCGGTATCGGGCAGCCGCGGATTGTAAACGCCGGTTGCCGAGGCGCAAAACTTACGACATTCACCGCATTTTTCGCATCGGTTGATATTAAACTGTATCGACGGATTGGCTTGATCGACAGGAAGCGCCGTCATGCCCGCCAATACAGGCTGTCCGTCGTGTCCGGTTTCCGCTTGAGCCGCTTGCGGCGGTAAAACGGAAAGTCCCAGCGCGCAAAGTCCTGATTTCAAAAGTGCCCGACGATTGATTTGACTGTTCATTTCATTACCTTGTTTTGCTGTTGATGGATCGGTTTATATGTTATTTTTATTTTTTCAATTTGTGTAATGCAACCGGGATCATGCCGCTTTCGAAAGCAAGACATTCCTGTTTTCACCAAAGACGTTATATCGACCGATTCTGCATGTTCACGTTTCTTTGTCAAAAGGACAGCCGATTCACAATGTCAATCGATCGGAAGAACAAACCATTTGAAATACAGGTATTGTCAAAGCCAAAAACCAAACCGGCGGCAATAAAAGGGTCAGGTGACCCGGCGGTTTCCGAACCATTCCAGCTGCATACGGGGACAGTATTGAAAGCCGCGCTTAAGACAGTAAGGAACGATCCAGTCGGCTTTGGACCACATGGTTGGAGCATCGACCGCAAGCGGCATTAACAGAATCCGGTGCGGATCAATTTCTTCAAACATACTAATGTATTCTTCCACTTCAAGAATATCTTCCGGTTCGTCCATAACGAACTTGATCTGATACTCATAATTTTTGATCAGACTGCGAATGACTTCCGGCCGGAATCGATTTTTGTTATGAAGCCGAATCGTTTGCGCGGAAGCGTCCATTGGAATCGAATTCGATAATTTCGGACTGATCGACATTAAATCGCATTTGACAGGAATATCGAGAGATCCTGCCGTTTCGATCGTAATCTTCAATTTCATTTCATGCAAAAGACGTGTCAGAGGAATCGTTTCGGAATAGATCATCGGTTCCCCGCCGGTCAAAACAACATGACGGTGCCCGTAAAGAAGGATTCGGCTCGCAATTTCTTCAACGCTAAGTTCTGACCCTTCTTCCGGAAACCAGGAAGCGTTGGGGGTATCGCAGAAAGAACAACGCAGATTACATCCGCAAACGCGAATAAAAACCGCTTCGACCCCCGTCCAAAGACCTTCTCCCTGTTTCGATTCATAAATATCGACTATCCGCATGACTTGTCCTGACCGTCTTTGATCTTTTACGCACTCAATTTGATCGTCTCGGTCTCTGAACAACTTCAACATTTGAAGCGACCGATCATTATGAAACTTTCAGACAGTCAATTATTTTTCTTCAAGCCATTCCTGACGAGCGATTCCCGCGGCGCCAATATAACCGGCATCGCCGCCCAACGTCGCAAAATCGAAACGCATTCGTTCGGCAAGATGCAGAAAGATCCGTTTGCAGGTCTCTTCCCGAACTGTATCCAAAAACATCCGGCCGACCGCGGAAGTGTTTCCGCCAAAAGTCATCGCCCCGCCGATCAGAATACAGGCAGGATCAATCGTATGAATAAGCGAAACAACACCGTAAGCCAAATAACGCCCCGTTTCCTTGACGATCTTCAGTGCCAGTTCGTCTCCCTTTTCCGCTTCTTCGTAAACCATCTTGGGGACCGCGTCGCGCCGGGCCGCTGTTCTAACCCGTTCCGCAAGTGAACTCTTCAGTTCCGCTTCGATCATCTCGACTGTTCGGTTCGCAACTCCCGTTGCGCTGGCGTATGCTTCCAAATGTCCCCGCTGACCGCATTTGCACCAGCGCGCATTTTCCGATATATCGATCAGATTGTGTCCGCTCTCCCCCCCGTGACTGTGTACCCCATTCCAAACATGACCGTCCAATATGATCCCGCAACCGACTCCCGTTCCCAGCGTTAAAAGAATCAGCGATTCTTCTCCCTTGCCCGCGCCGACCCAGGATTCCGCAAATGCCGCCGCCGGTCCGTCATGAGAAAAATTAACCGGAAGACCGCTGTATTCCGAAAGTTTGTCGCGAATCGGAAAGAAATTCCAGCCCGGAAGATTCGATGGACGAATAAGCATCCCCGTCGGAATGTCCAGCGTTCCCGCCGATGCCAGACCAACTCGAACAACCGACGATTTCGATACGCCTGCCTGCGCAATCGCTTCGTCCACCTTTTGAGCCATTCGCTTAATGGCGCTTTCCGGTCCCTGTTCGACATAGGTAGGAGCAGTCACAAAAGACAACGTTTTACCTTTATTGTCCAAAACTCCTATCTTCATGTTGGTTCCACCAAGATCTATTCCAACAAGATAAACATCTTCTCTGTTCTTTTTCTCTTCGTTCACGGTCTGCTCTCCGGCTGAATGAGGTTAAAACTGCTGCTGATACAACGTTTTTTCTTTCTATTTTATTAACAAAAATTTCCCGAATCCCCTCCCCTTGGACGTTAAACGGAAAATTTCTTTCTTCGAACCGTATAAAATCAAAATTTCGCCGATTCTGTACAAAAAACGCTGTTCCTGTAAAAAAATATCCGTTTTTATTTTTGTTTATTGAGTATAATTTTCATAAAGTCTTTTCCTGATTTGGAGAAGAGCGCTAAAAATTCGAATAAAACAACGATATCGGATAAAATATTATGAATTATTTTACCAGTACGCTCTTTCTTTGCAATAACTTTGATCAAAATTTTAAGAAAGCCCCGATATTTTTTTATTTTAACTTGCAAAAGATCAAGAAAAAAGATATGATAAACAATCACAAAGCAGGAGGAAAAACAAAGTTTCGTCCACCGCTTTTACTGTTTTTTATTTTTCCAAGATTAAAATTAAATCTTTTTCTGGAAGGAACAGCCATGAAAAACTACGACGAATGTTTTATGCGTCGTGCGCTTGAATTAGCCGAGTTGGGACACGGTTATGTCGAACCTAATCCTATAGTGGGTGCGGTCATAATCCAGCCGGATGAATACGAAAGCGACTCTCTTTTTGGAACCAATCGCGATGGACTTCCCAAAATAGTGGGAAAAGGATATCACAAACATTTTGGCGGCAATCACGCGGAAATTGAAGCGATTAACGATGCCAAAGATCGCGCCAAAGGCGGAACGCTTTATGTTACGCTGGAACCTTGCAGTCATCAGGGCAAGACGCCGCCTTGTACGGATGCGATTATTAAGGCGGGAATCAAACGCGTCGTTGTCGGTTTGCAGGATCCATATCATGAAGTCAACGGAAAGGGTATCAAGATCTTGCAGGAGGCGGGAATCGAAGTCGAAACCGGCATTCTTGAAGATGTTTGCCGATATGTTTACATGCCCTATATAACAAGGCTGACAAAAAAACGTCCTTGGATCACCGCGAAATGGGCCATGACTCTCGACGGGAAAATGGCAACCCGAACCGGATCCAGCTATTGGATCTCTTCGGACAAATCACGGCAGAAAGTTCATCGACTCCGTTCGACAATGGACGCAATTATGATCGGAAGCAAAACGGCCATGCATGATGATCCGCAGCTGACCGTTCGTCTCCCCGAAGGTGAAGTGCCGCCCAGAACTCCTGTTCGTATCGTCTTCGACTCCGGAGGGACGCTTTCCGTCTTTTGCGAACTGGCCCTGACAATTAAAGACGTTCCGCTCATGCTCGTTTTCGGACCGGAAGCCCCGAAAGAAAAGATCACTTTCTGGAGAAATAAAGGCGCCGATGTTGTCGTTTTCGAATTCCCGACTCATGAACAGCGGCTCATCGCCCTGATGGAATATCTCGCTGTCGAACGGCAAATGACCAATATCTTTGTCGAAGGAGGCGGAACCCTCCTCGGACATCTGTTCGATCTTGAATATCTCGATGAAGTTCACATCTTCATCGCTCCGAAAATCATCGGAGGCAAAGACGCAATTGTCCCTGTCGGCGGTCTTGGCAAGGAACATATGAAACAGGCCGTCCGGTTGATCAATCGACATGTCGAAAGCGTTGGCGACGACATTATGATTTCCGGCCGCGTCGATTATTCCAAATAAAATCGGTTTCCTGGAAAGATTTTCTCCGGGACCGCTTGTTTCTCCGATTTTCTTCCGTCCCGGTTTATCTCATTCGTTTTCCGGGACGGACTCATGTTGTCGACTTTTCAATGTTGGGGCTTGACCGGTTCCATTTGAATTTTTCGACCGACCGACTGCGCAGCCTTCGTTTTTCATTATCTCAAAATCGAAAATAATTCGCGGATGATCCAACTTTTGAATATTGATCATACTCTCCTGTATTAAAAAATGTTTTTTAATATTGGCGACCTATTTTCGTTTCGCCGTTTTTATATTGCTCTTATTTTAAAATTTCCGTCATTTTCACCGATTGACGGCGTGAATCGGCTGTTTCTTTTGACGTTGTAACGGGAAATTCATCATGAATTGATTATAGGGAACGTATCCATATCATATCATGCAAAAATCCCCAAAATATCAGATAGAAGAATCCAAGCACGAGTAATTCACCGCAGCCTCCTATTCGGAACGAAATCAAGGGAACCGGCTTCGCGGACGCGGATTTTTTGGACGGCGCGCCAATTTCTTTTTTCCTTGCGCTATTCTCGTTTTCTCCAGCGTTTATTAATTTGGTTTTCTCTTCTCCCGCCAGATTTTCTTTGAAATTACCTGTTTCTGTTTTATTTTCTCCGGACTGTATGTTTTTTGAAATTTCGCTTGCGGAAAACTCTTTTTGATCATTCTTGTTTTGGGAACGGACGATAATATTGGAAATCGCGGAATGAAAAAACGCGCAGGGAATTGCCCCCAAAAAACAGATTAGGACAAGACGTTCCGTTCCCCGTTTTTTGTTCTTCAGGAACAGATATTTTATGAATTCTTTAATCGTCGGTCGGTATCGCAAGAGATATTCGCGGACTTCCTCTCCGGTCTTAAAAGAGGTGCCTGATACTGTTAAAAAAGAAGTGTCGGAAATTTCAAGATCGGCCTCAATTCCCGACCCGCCGGACAAACCGTCCGCGCCATATGAAATCATTTTCCAATGATTGCCGTCGGACTCGTAACGCATCGGAGTTCCCCAGCAATCCGCAGGCGCTTCGGTTTCGAAATGCTGATCGCCATGAAAAATCTCATACTCGCTCCATCGGATCGGATATTTTCCCTGTTTCCGCCAATAATTATTCCTCAAAGCCTCTTTGAGGAAATTCATATTTGACAGAGTGCGCCTCTGGGGATTTTTAAAAAAACTGTCTTCATAGCAGCTGACATTGTATATATACAAAAAAAGAAGAAGCATATGAATCAAAAAAATCGAAAAATAAATAGCAGAGTATAAACAGATCTTTCTCATTCAAAATATCTCCTTCCCGTCAACAGACTCCGTTGACCGTTTTTATATTGCTCTTATTTTAAAATTTCCGTCATTTTCACCGATTGACGGCGTGAATCGGCTGTTTCTTTTGACGTTATAACGGGAAATTCATCATGAAATCGATATAACATCAAAATCATTCAAAAATATTTTTATATTGGATGACAAAAAAAGCTGATTCAATACAACATAGAAAATCAAAGCAGAATCGGTGATCGCCATTAAAAAGATCTTGTAAATACCGGCAGAAAACAAAAAGTTCGACTTTTATAATAAATTAAATAAATAAAAAAAAGGGACAAACAATTTTATCCCTTTTATTTTGAGAACAAGTCAATAAGAATATATACAATATTAATATTGACTTATTGAAAAATATCACTCGACTTTGATCGCTCCGGCGGGGCAGGCGTCAACGCAGGCACCGCAACCGGCGCATTCATCTTCGTTAACGATCGCAACGTCTTCAACTTTAATCGCTCCGCAAGGACAAGCGTCAGCGCAGGCACCGCAAGCAACACAAGTATCTTTATCAACTACAGCGGCCATTTCATTCTCCTAATCTGTAATATTATTTTAAAATTTTTCCCGAAAAACTTCTTTCGGAAAATAATCTCAAGTTAGTGATTTTATCGAAATCGATCAAAAAGATCTTAACTCAAAAATCAGAAAAATTTTAAGATTTTTTGAGAGACGGTCATTTTCGATATTCAAACATCAGTTTCCGTCTTGTTTTAAACAGATCTTTGATGCCGCCGAAAAATTGAAATTTCAGCGGCCATTTTTGTCGTCTTACTTTGAGTTTCCTTTGGTCCGTTGTAAACGGAACCGGGACGCAACAGCGCCGGACTTGCTAAAAGGGAATTTCAAAATCGGATCGATCAATCAGTTTTCTTCTTCGTTGACGGGCATTTTGAAGAGCGGGCCGGAGGCTTCGCCCATACCGCCGCGAAGGCTTTCGGGATCAATGGACGGGGCATTGGAATCTTCAGGAGCGGCATTTTCTTCGGTTTCTTCCGGAGCGTTCGGATCCTGATCGCCAGTCCATTCAACGCGTTTACGGGACAGACCGATCTTCCGGTCGCTCGGGTCAACGCGCAGAATTTTGACTTCAATGTCTTCGCCGACCTTAACAATGTCTTCCGGATTTTCGACCTTGTGATTGGCCAGCTCGGAAATGTGAAGAAGTCCTTCGAGATCGTCTTCAAGACTGACGAAAACGCCAAAATTGGTGATCTTCGTAACTTTACCGGTAACGAGTTGACCCGGCTGATATTTTTCAGGAATACGGGTCGTCCAAGGATCTTCGGAAAGCTGTTTCAGACCGAGTGCGATGCGGTGATTCTTTTTATCAACGGAAAGAACCTGACAGGTGATCGGCTTGCCTTTGGTGACAACTTCATTCGGCTGAGTGATCTTGCGGACCCAGCTCATATCACTGACATGAAGCAGACCGTCAATACCTTCTTCAAGTTCGATGAACGCGCCGTAATTGGTAAGATTGCGGACAACACCGGTAACGGTCGAACCAATCGGGTACTTTTCTTCGATGCTCTTCCAAGGATCGTCGGTCGTCTGTTTGATTCCGAGAGAAATTTCCTGTTTTTCTTTATTAATCGAAAGAGTAACCACTTCGATCTGATCGCCGACTTTGAGAATTTCGTTCGGATTGTTGATTCGCTTGGTCCAACTCATTTCGCTGATATGAACCAGTCCTTCAACGCCTTCTTCCAATTTGACGAACGCGCCGTAATTCATGACGTTGACAACAGTACCGACCGTCTTGGATCCGACCGGATAACGTTCTTCGATATTCTCCCAAGGACTCGGGGTCTTCTGTTTCAGACCGAGCGAGATCTTTTCCTTGTCATAGTCAATGCTAAGGATCTTGACTTCGATTTCCTGATTTTGCGAAACGATTTCATGCGGATCCGTTACGCGACCCCAGCTCATATCGGTAATATGAAGAAGACCGTCGATTCCCCCCAGATCAATGAATGCGCCGAAATCGGCGATATTCTTGATCGTTCCTTTGCGGATCTGACCAACCTGAAGTTCCTGAAGAAGAGCGCTCTTCTTTTCGGCCCGTTCTTTTTCGATCAAAGCGCGACGGCTGACAACGATATTGCGGCGGGCTTCGTCGATCTTGAGAATAACGCATTGAATCGGTTTGCCGATGAATTCACTAATATCAGCGGGACGACGAACATCAACCTGACTGGCCGGAAGAAAAACATGAACGCCGATGTCGACCAAAAGGCCCCCCTTGATCTTTTTGATCGCGATGCCTTCGATAATATCGCCCAGCTTGATCTTTTCCATCATCTTGGTCCAGGCTTCGATCTTCGCGGCGCGGCGTTTGCTCAGAACGATCATGCCTTTGACAAGTTCTTCACTTGTCATTGTATCTTCAAGTTCTTCGACGAGAACCTTAACGGTGTCGCCGGGAACGGGAGGCTTCTCCCCTTCTTCCCATTCGGAAAGAGGGATCTGTCCCTCGCTCTTGTAGCCGACATCGACGAAAACCAGATCTTTTTCAATTCGAACGATGCGGCCGTCTATAATTTGGTTCGGCGCAATTTCGTTTTCATCGGAGAGCGCATTCAGAATGTCATTCTCTTCGATCGATTCAATAATTTCATTGTCACCATTGTCAAGGGTGCTGTCCAGACCACGAATCAAGTTTCGATTAACCACGTAACTAATCCCAATACTTTTGGTTGTTCTGATCTCACCGGAACCCAAAAATACTCCGGCAAAATAAGAAACAAAGGGGTGAATTTTGATGGAAAACTTCTTATCAATTTTTTGATCGTTTTCAATTCCAATACAGAACCGTATTTTTCTTGTATTATGGTCCGCAAAAGATCCGAAAACAATGACAAAACGTCGAAAAAGTTCTCCTCCGTTTTTCGGCCATTCCGAAAAACTTTTCCAAAGTTTTATTTATTCGCAGGACGCTCGAAAAAAGTGCCTTTTCCCGATAATCCATATTAATAACAAATTGTCAAATTTTATTATAAACTTCTTCTTTTTTTTTTCAAGAGGGAGGAGCTTTAACCTTTATAAATAATAAACTTTTGGAAAATTTTCATTTTTTTTGAATCAGGCCCTTGAAATTATCCTTGAAAAGATGGATAATTTTTAGAGAAAATGGTGTTTATCACCTTTTTATACTGCTTTTATTTTAAATTTTCCGTCATCTCCGCCGATTGACTGCCTGAATCGGCTGTTCTTTTGATGTTATAACGGAAAATTCATGATGGAATCAGTATAATAGATTTTAACAGATTTTTCGGAGAATTTTCCCCGCCCCTGCCGCGGATCCCGAAAATTGACCGTTTACCCGCCTTAAAACCTTTATATATGCTTTGAG
>CAZZEF010000003.1:21704-45096 GCA_964652875.1 uncultured Planctomycetaceae bacterium | reverse complement strand
CTCCAGCGTAATATTTTCCGTCCTGTTTTTACTTGCGGCCGCTCCTGCCTTCACTGCGCAATACAAAGGGCCGGTTTCCCTGATTCCAACCAAAAACGGACAGATCCTTTACGTACTTAACAAAGATTCAAAAGAACTCGTTTCCGTTTCCGTTCCCGACGCTAAAATTATCAAAAGCTGGCCGCTTCCCAAATCGCCCAGTTCGATGACAATTTCCGCCGACGAAAAGACAATGTATATCGCCGCCGGTGAATACGACGGAAGTATTTACGCGTTTGATCTGGCCGCGGGCAAGATCGCTGCCGAAGGAAAGGCCGGTCATACCCCGATTGGAATTTCTCTTTCTCCCGACGGGAAAAAACTTTACTGCTGCTACCGTTTCAACGACTGTTTGGCTGAACTGGATCTTCCGGCGCTCAAAGAAACCCGGCGTTTTCCTGCCTTAAACGAGCCGATCAACTCAATGATCAATAAGTCGGGAACAAGGATCTATATCGCGAATTTTCTTCCGAACGATCCTTCCGATGGGGCCGATGTCGCCGCGGAAATTACAATGGTCGAACTCCCTTCGGGAAAAACCAAAAACATTCGTCTTCCGAACGGAAGTTCCAGTATGCACGGGATCAGTTTGTCTCCTGACGGAAAATATGTATTTACAACCGCCATTCTGGCCCGTTATCAACTTCCGACCACCCAGCTCGAACGCGGCTGGATGAACACCAACGGATTCAGTATTATCGATGCCGAAAAAGGAGAATTCATTAATACCGTTCTTCTCGACGATGTTGATCTGGGAGCCGCCAATCCTTGGCCGATCGCCGTTTCTCCTGACAGTAAAAAGGTTTATGTCGGACTGGCAGGAACTCATGAAATTTGTGTTGTTGAAATAGAAAAGGCGATAGAAAAGCTCACCGCACTTCCTAAAAATCCGGAAGAAGCCAAAAAATTGGGCAATAATTCATTGAAAACCG
The DNA here is from genome assembly GCA_964652875.1 of uncultured Planctomycetaceae bacterium. GTDB lineage: Bacteria > Planctomycetota > Planctomycetia > Pirellulales > Thermoguttaceae > JAUNBG01. Next base: position 44,125 of record CAZZEF010000003.1, on the reverse strand, counting down.
CGCTGGACGTCCCGCAGGATCTCGCCTTTCTCGTTGGTCTCAAGAAAAGAGTCAAGCTTAAAGGCAAGGCTCCCCGTTCGCTGGCGGTTATCGGTGATAAAGTTTACGCCGGAATGTATTTTGACGATAACATTGTTGTCGTCGATATGAAACAGCGCCGTCAGCGTCCGAAAGAGTTCGTCGCGCTCGGTCCCAAACCGGAAATGACTCCGGAACGCCGCGGCGAACTGCATTGGCATGACGCGACGCTCTGTTTTCAGCATTGGCAAAGCTGCGCCAGCTGCCATCCGGATGCCCGAACGGACGCCCTGAACTGGGATCTGCTCAACGATGGCAATGGAAATCCCAAAAACGCCAAAAGCATGCTCTTTACCCTGAATCACCCCCCCGCTATGTGGCACGGGGTACGCGCAACAGGCGCAATCGCCATTCGAACCGGTTTTCAGTACATTCTGTTCGCCGTCCGGCCGGAAGAGGATTATACCGATATCGAAGCCTATTTCAAGTCTATGAAGCCCTCACCGAGCCCCTGGCTTGTCAACGGTCAACTGAGTGAAGCCGCCCAACGCGGAAAAACGCTTTTCGAAAGCAAGCGTTTGAACTGCACTCAATGTCATTTCGGCGAATATTTCTGCGACGGAAAATCTCATGACGTCGGATCAAGAGCGTCTTATGATCATCAGGACGATTTTTATACCCCGTCGCTGCGCGAAGTTTGGCGGACACGACCGTTCATGCATGACGGACGGTATGTTAAAATGATCGACGTCTTTAAAAAAGGAATGCACGGCGATGTGTTCGGAGAAATCGCTGACCTTAACGATAAAGAACTCAACGACTTGGTTGAATACATTATGTCGCTTTAACGGTAATTGATCCGGTCGCGATTCGATCGGATCCCTCCTTTCGGTCTTTCCGTCCGAACGTGAATATTCCAGGCCGGATCAACAGTAATTTTTTTCAAAAATTAAGAACGATATTTTATTTTGAAATAAGATTTTTATTCATAAAAAAGACATTGTTCCTGCCGGTTAACGGTCTGTTTACGAAACGTCATTTAATTTTCCAATGCCAATAAATACAAAAAAACGGGAGTTTCGGCTCCCGTTTTTTTGTATTTATTGATCTGTTGTTGAACGATCCGGATCATCAAGCGTTCCGGTTTATCCCCTTATTGCTACCGCTCCGTAAAATCGTTATCGACGGCAATATCTTCATGCGGATTATACGAATAGAACAAGCGTCCGATCTGATGCGCCAGTTTTCCGATATATTGTTTTTCAAATTCGGAAGGATGACGGTTGTTTAAAGGAGTCGCGGTCGGCGGGTAAGTGTATTGCGGCAGTGATTTGCGGGCCAGAACTTCTCCTGATTTTGTATCAATGAACTGAATATGAACAACCGCTTTTCCTTGAAACAACTGGGAAGAAACCTGCGTTGAATAAGCGTCAATGTCGACGCCAAGAACATAATCGGCGCCGACTTTCTTACCAATTTTGGTGAACGTTTCGTGCCGAATTTCTTCTTCCTCAAAAGAAGCCATGACCTTGTCATAAGAAATAAATTCAAATTTTTTCTTTTCCGGAAGTTTTTGTTTTAACAGAAGCATAATGCAATACGACAAAGCCGGACTCGGATCGTCGTTTCCGAAAAGCGCCGCGCCTGTTCGGCAGACAATCGTTATTTTTGCTTCTTTCGGAAGATCTTTAACGATTTTTTTGTATTCAGGATCTTTATCCGTTCCTTTAATCAAATACATCGGAAGCAGGAGCGCGTTGGCGCAACCGGAAAGAACAATCGTCATTTGCAAAAAAATCAGATAACAAATCCATTTGAACAAAATGTTCCGTTTCGAAAGCATTTTGATTTCTCCTTATCATCCATGACAAAAAAATCAATAGAAATCCTTTTATCCTTATAAATCGTCTTTTTTAACATAAAAATTGATAAAAATTTTTATCAGTTCGATGAAATTCCTCAAGAAATCGGAACAATCCCTACCCAAAATTCAAATTTCAATGTAAAATGGAATGACTTGGCAATCTATATATATGTCGTCTTGAAAAAAGTGAAAAGCCATTCCCGCCGATAATTGTTTTCGTCAGTTACACTTCTTAAAGCATAAGAAAACAACTTGATATTATGATTATCGGGATTGGTATCATATTTTCATGACACTCATAGTGCATCATAAAATCAGGAGTATTTTAAAAAAATGACTGAAGAAAAAAAACAAACAGCCTGCTGCTGCGGTTGCGGCGGCGAATCATCGGAAGACCGGCGCAGTTTTTGCAAAACGGTCGTCGCGCTCGGAGTTGGAGCAGCAGCGGTTGCGGCCCCTATTTACGGCGGCGCCCGAATGGCTCTTTATCCCCTCCAGCAGGAAGGTCTTTCCGGAAAAGAATACGCGTTGACCACTTTGGACAATCTGGACGAAACGCCCCGTCAGTATTCGATCGTCGATACGATCCGCGATGCCTGGATGAGCGAAGCCAATCAGGTTATCGGTAATATTTTTATTCGAAAGATCAAAAAAGCAGACGGATCTTTCGGTGTCGAAGCGTTTCAAACCGTTTGTCCGCATGCCGGATGCCGAATCAAGGTCGGAACTCAAAAAAATCCCAAGTCAGGAAAAGAAGAACCGATGTTTTACTGCCCCTGTCACGGCGATATGTTTACTTTCGACGGAAAAAGAATTGATCCCGGCACCAGCAAGAGCGCCCGCGATATGGACTCGCTTGAAGCCCGTGTCGACCCCTCCGGCAAGGTTTTTGTTAAATTTCAAAACTTCCGGCTCGGTGATTCGCAAAAGGCGCCCGTCTGATTCCGTTCGTTTTTTACGGAAAAGATCTGTCTGACGTTTTTTCAGCAGACTTTTAATACAACAATAAAATAATACTTTAAATTATATTACCAACAATAGAGGAAAAAGAATGGGTTCGTTTTTTAACTGGCTCAATGACCGGACGGGTCTCGTTACCGCGGCCAAAGTTTGGGCAAACTGGACAGTTCCGGCCGGGCGCTGCCTTTGCCGTTTTCTGCCTGCGGCGATTATTTTCGCTTTCATCCTTCAGGGAATCACCGGTCTGTTTCTTTGGGCGTTCTATTCTCCAAGCGCGGTTACCGCTTGGGAAAGCGTTTACAATGTTCAATACAACATTCCTTACGGATGGCTTGTCCGCGGAATTCATCATTTTTCCGCGCAGCTGCTGGTCGGAACGCTTTTTGTTTATATCCTGCTGATGATCGTACACGGAGCTTACCGCAAGCCGCGCGAATTCGTTTACTGGTCCGCTTTGGTTATGTTTCTGCTGACTCTTTGCAGCTGTCTGACCGGCGATCTGCTCTCTTGGTCTCTGTCCGGATATTTCGCGACAATCGCCCGGGTTTCGTTTCTGCAACTGCTCCCGAAAGTCGGCGTCATGCTTTATCAGCTCGTCGTCGGCGGTCCGGATCCGCAATTCGGAACTCTGACCCTGACACGATTCACCGTCCTGCATATCGCCGTTTTCGGCGGCGGTTTTCTCGGTGTCATGATCTTTTGGAAATGGGCCGATATCCGATCCCGTAAACAAGCGCAGCTGGCGGGAAACCTCAAATGCGATCTCGCTTGCTCAACGGTCAAGCAGCGCACTTTCTGGGGCTGCGAAGCGATTGGAACCGCGCTGGCCTGTCTGCTCTTCTTCGCCGCCGTCATGCTTTTGGTCTTCCAACATTCGCTGACCGCGGAACAAATCGCCGCCCGTTCGGACACACTTCCCGCTCAAGCATATCTCGGCGCTGAACTGACCTCGCCGGCTGATCCCGGCGGATCTTATGACGCCGCCCGTCCTGAATGGTCTTTCCGCGCTCTTTACTATTATTCCAAATTCCCGATCTTCTCCAAGATCGGAATGCTTTTCGCCATTTTTGTGTTCCCGACATTCCTTGGTCTTTATTTCTTTGGTATTCCGATTATTGACCGGGTCGTTTTCGGCCATTATTTCAATGTCGCGGTAACATTGATCTTGTTTATTCTCTTTTGTCAGTTTACATATAAATCCTATTGGGATGATTATAAAAATCCGGAACACGCACCGACCTTTTTGGCCGGAAAAGCGGAAGCGGATGTTCTTCGTGACCGCGTGATCGAACTGGCTAAAGCACCTGCCGGAATTTCCAAGACGGGCGCTCTTGATCTCCTGAAGAAAGACGCTTACATTCAAGGCCCGCAACTCTTCAAACAGCATTGTTCCAGCTGTCATAATTTCGCGCCAATGAAAGGTCAAACCGCATCCGCCGATTTTCTGCCGATTACTGCCGCCGAACCGTCCGCGCCGAATCTTTATCAGTCCGTTTCTGCTCAATGGATGAAAGGGTTTCATAATGAAGCGTTACTGAAATCGGACGACTATTTCGGAAAAACCTCAAAATTCGCCAAAACCGGATCAATGATCGGATTCATTACCGGACGACTGCAAAGCGGCGCTTATGTTGAAGGGGGCGCGTTCATTCTGAATCAGAACGGACTTCTTTATCCGCTCATCGGCGCGGACGGAAGTTTCGCGTTTGATATTTTGGAAGCTTCGTTAACCCAATGCGTTAAGGAAAACAAAGAAGCGGTCAACAAGGGCGAATACATCCCCAAACTGAAGGAACTGGTTGCCGCGAAATTTGCCGATCAGAAATTTCTCGCCGAAAAGAAAATCAAGGCGCCGAAGGCCGTTCTTGATGAACTCGCGAAAGTATTGGCCGCTCTTTTCGATGATCCTGAATATGTCGAACTGCTTAAAGACGAAGACAATATTTCAACGATCGTTGAAGACGACGATATCGCTACGTTTTTGGAAGAAACCTTCCTTGCCAAACTTTGCGGCGGCGGCGAACCGATTCCGAAAGATAAACAGAAGTATCTCAATCAGCTTCGGGAAGCGCTCGTTAAATCCTGCAACGAAATGGCCGACATTCTTTACGAGGAATCCCAACTGGAAGATATTCGTCCGCTCGTTGACGGTAAATATCAGGGCTTGCGCGCAACCGCCATTGACGACATGAATTTCCTGACCTGTACGGAATGTCACACTTTTTACGGATCCGATAAGACGCTCGCTTGTGACCTGCGCGGATACATGTCCAAAAAATGGATCGCCGGTATTATTTCCGATCCGGCCGCAAAAGAGTATTACGGTAAAAAGAACGACCGCATGCCCGCTTACCGACCCGTTGAAGGCGATAAACTCCTGAACGAACAGGAAGTCAAAATGCTCGCCGACTGGATGCACGGAAAATGGTACCGCGCTCCCAAACTTGATAACGCGCAGCAGAAAAACACCCCTAATGCCGAAGCTCCCAAGGCCGAAGCCCCTAAAGCTGAAGGTCCTAAAACTGAAGCCCCTAAGGCCGAAGTTCCTAAAACTGAAGCTCCTAAGGCCGAAGTTCCTAAAACTGAAGCCCCTAAAGCCGAAGCTCCGACAACCGCCGCATCTGCCGCGAAAAAATGATTGATCCTTAAATTTCAGGGCCCGCTTAACCCAGCGGGGAAACACTTCCGGCATTTAAAAAGCTGGTCAATCTGAATATAATTCAACCGATTTTCGACAAGCGAATTTCCGCTTCGCCGAAGATCGGTTTTCTTTTTCCCGATTTTTCACTTAATAAAATTTCGTCTGATTGAACCCTCAAAGACAGTTTCTCTTGAATCAAAAATAACTCGGTTAAACGTTATACCGATCAATGATGAATTTTCCGTTATAACGTCAAAAGAAGAGCCGATTCACATAGTCAATCGGCGAAAATGACGAAAAATTTAAAATAAAAGTAATAATTAATCGTCAATTTGATTCCTGCTTTCCGTTGGCTCTTATTATTTCCCGACAGCTTTTTTCAATAAGACAATTAGCTGTTCTTGAGTGAAATACCGGAAAAAGATGTCCGCCTGAAACTGTATAATCAGGATCAAGAACAGAAAGGGGAATAACCCGGTCCCGACGTCCATGTATCTGGCGGAAGACAAGATTTTTTTGCTCTGACTCAGAACCGCTTCGACTCCATCGAACCGTCATTTGAATTTTTCTGGTCAGATCCAATGCGGAAGAGTCGAGATACTGCCGCAACAGCTCCCGCCAATTTTCGGAGAAATGTTTTTTGCCGAAAGAATACAAAAGAAAAACGACCAATTTGGAAAACGCCCAAAGAGTATAGGTCAGACCGGGAACGAGCAGAACCGGTCGGAGAAGCCATTGATACCGCCGCGGAAACTGTTCCGGTCTGCGAAAAGTAGCCAGCAGAACGCACCCTTCCGCACCGATTCGCCGGGCAATATAGGGAGCGATGACTCCGCCAAGCGAAAAACCGCAAATAATGAATCGATCGTCCGGCTTCGGATCAATTTCCGGCAGGGCCTTTTCGATCATTCGAAGCGCAAAGTCTTTCAGGCACTCGCCCGAACAGGTTGGAACCCAATTCAAAACGGTTACGTTCCAAATCGGATCAACCGCGTTTTGAAAGTATTCGAGCTGATGTTTAAAGATCCGCCGATCGGCTCCCATTCCGGGAATAAAGATCAATCGCCAAGACATTGCCGTTCCTCAATAATTTTTATACTGACGAAAAACTTTTCAAGAAATAAAGACAATTGAAGAAAGTGACATTACTTTCCGACTTTTCATAAAATGTTTTCAATGCGGTTCGTCGAAAAGCTCCCAATTGTTTTGAATTTCATCTTCGGGATTGTCTTCTTTATCGGTCAGTACTTTCCAGCAGCACCAGGTACAAAGAATTGTAATGGATCCGACGGCAGTAATCATGCACAGCCAACCTCCCATTGTCATCAGCGCGCCTCCTTCTGCTGTTCCGTCATGATTGACGGCTTCACTGTTTGATTTTTTTTCTTCTGATCCATTGCCTGTTCAAGTTTTTGAGAATTATCCTCAAATTTTTTCCAATGTTTCATGGCCCGATGAGTCACAAAGATAAAGAAAGCGATTGTCAGGATCATCACCGCCAGCGCGAATTGAGCCACGTGATCGGTACAGAGCTGTTTAATTCTTCCGCCGAGTTCTTTCCAACCCCAAAGAGCAAAAATAATAAGCAAATAGGGAGTCGAAACATATTTTAAAACAAAGCCGACGAAACGCGGCGCGCGAATTTTCGCTCCGCTGTCGAGTTCTTCAAACATTTTTTTCGATCCCCAGCGCCAAGCGATTAAAATTGTCTGAAGCATAGCCAGAACGAACAGACCAACGTTGCCCATCCAGAAATCGAACGTATCGAGCATCATTGCGTTTTTAGAGAACCAGATCACTAAAAAAGTACCAAGGGCAACAAAACTGAAAGCAAGAGCGACGCTTCTTTTTCGCCCCCAGCCGATCCCTTCTTCCAGCATCGCCACTGCCGGCTGAAGCATTGAAATGGCACTGGTTACACCCGCTAAAAAGAGCAGAATGAAAAAAAGAAATCCGAACATCTGTCCGGCAGGCATCTGTTCAAAGACGTTCGGAAGAACGATGAACCCCATTGAAAACGAACTGCCGAGTTTTTCAGGTGTCAGCGCGCTCAAACCGAGAAACATAATCGCCGGCGGAACAATCATCAGGCCGCCGAGAACGACTTCACAAAATTCATTCACCGAAGTTGCCGTCAGACTGGAAAGAGCGATATCACTTTTGGGCCGAACATAACTGGCGTAAGTTACTATCAGGCCGAACCCGACGGAGACGGAAAAGAAGATCTGAGAAGTTGCCGCCAGCCAGGTATTCGGATCAGAAAGCGTTGTCAAGATCGATTTGCCGTCCCTGGTTGGATTCCAAAGAAAACCGAGACCGTCCAAATAGCTCTGTCCTTGCTCTCCGGTCGGATTTCCAAGTGTCAGAACACGAATCAAAATGATAAAAGAACAGAGAAATAAAATCGGCATCGCTATTTTACAAAATTTTTCGATGCCGTTGCTAATGCCCCGATAGATCAGATAAAAATTAAAGAAAACGCAAAAAACGGTGACACAAAGAAGCGGACTTAAACCGGAGACGGAAAAAACCGCGCCGTCCTTTCCCATTCCGGCCAAATTGGAAAAAAATTCACTGTAACCTTGCGACGATCCGAGCGCCAGCCCTTCCTTGACGCCATGAAACAGAGAAAACGATGGAAGTCCCAGCGAATGAAGAAATCCGCCCAAATACTGCAGCGCGTAAACAAGACACCAGGCTTCAAGATAAACATAATACATATTGATCATCAGAGGAACGACAATTCCCAGCGAACCGACGTATCCCCAAAACCTGCTCTTGCCGGTGAACCAATAGATCCCCGGAACGGAATTGTACCCGAACCGTCCGCCATGCCGCCCCAACGACCATTCGGCCCAAGTCAGCGGTATCGCCAGAATAAGCAAAGAAAAAAAGTAAGGGATCATAAACGCGCCGCCGCCGTAAAGAGCCGCCTGTCCCGGAAATCTCAAATAATTCCCCAACCCAACCGCGCTGCCGGCCACCGCTAAAATAACGCCGATCTGCGAGCCCCAATTTTCTTTTTTCTTCAACTTCATCTTTTTTTGGTCCATTAACGTAATCTGTAAATTCAATTATACCGGTTTCATGATAAATTTTCCGCTCCAACGTTGAAAGGACAGCCGATCTTGAGATCTGTCGGCAGAAATCACGGAATATCAAAATGAATGCAGTATAATAAAAGTATAATCACCCTGTCTTTTAAAGTCAAGAAAATTGGCTTCAACTCTCTATTAGTTTTGTTAAAAATCAAAAATATTATTCAAAATTCATTTTTATTGACTGTAAATTTTTACAAAAAACCGGCCGTTTTACCGAGTTATTATTGTTTGTTCTGACCAAAGGAAAGGAAGAAAATTCGCAAGATCTCTGACAAAGGTCTCTTCTGACCCGGAATTTCGCTTCTCTTTTTTCGGAGGATCGCGGATCTGTCCCCTGTCTTTCTGCGCGATGGTTGACTCTTTAAAATTCAATTCCGTTCGAACAAATTTCTGATTGTCCAATTTGGAAGATCCTAAACCGCTGATTCGGAAAATTTTTCGCGGACAGAGATCCACTATACCGATTCCATTATGAATTTTCCGGAACGAAGCGGAAAAACCTCCCGATTTACGAAGGCAATCGGGAGAGGAAACGGAAAATTTCAAATGTTAGCAGTATATAAATTATTTTAGCGTTTTTTATAAAATGAGTACGGTCAAACTTTTTTTCGAAACCGCGTTCGAACAAAAGAATAGCCGATATAAAAAATAACCAAAAGGACAAAAGATCCCCAGAAAAAAGGCCAAGGGAAACTCTGCGGAGCCGCATTGTTTTCAGAAACCGGAAACCATTGAACATCGCCGCCGATCAAAAAAGGAACATGAAGCCAGCTTCCCCCGTCTTCTTGACTCAATTTGTTTGAATCATTCTTTGAATCGGCACTCAACTTATTATTGGAAGAGTTTTTTTCGTTTCCGGTAAAATTATCCTGATCAGAACCGTTTTTGATTGCGGAACTGTCTCTGTTTTCTGAAGGATTTTTTGTCGGCCGATCATCCATTTTTTCAAGAGATCCAGCAGCGCGGTAAGCCCAAGTCTTGCAAAAAAAGGCGGCCAGTTCAACGTCTTCCCGATATTCAATGTCCGAGCCGATCGGCATTCCTTTCGGAAGTTCCGGTACGGAGATCACCAGCGGAAATCCTTGCGAATCCTCGGTATATAAATAAAGTTGATAATAATGATCCAGTCCTGAAACCGCTCGAAACCGTTCCTCCGTTATCGGTATGTAAACCGCCCGGCGCACCCGTCCTTTCAGTAAGACAAGTCGTCCCTGCCATCTTTCCGGACGATTAAAAAGTTCGATCGCGGAAAAGTACTTTCCTTGTTGACTGTTTTCTAATTCCTGTCTTCCGCCGGCTTCGCGGGCACGAACCGCAAGTTCACCCGGCTTTAATTTTATGATCCCGCTTAAAAAGGACTGAACAAATAAAATATCATTTTCGGTAAAACGAAGAGCGCGGACCACTTTCCGTTTCATTGTTTGCAGATTGATCAACTCGGAATCACTGTTTTTTCCTCCGTTTTTTTTGAGTGTTTCTTCATACTTTTTGAGAATGGAGAGCGCCTTGTTCGGATAAACAGGGACCGAATCGAAAGCACCGGCATTGATCTTCCAGTTCAAAGGAATTTCCGGCGAAAACCATTCCGGCTTATAAAGAAGAAAAGTACGCGCGGTCGATTTTTGTCCGGCTGCTATGCCAACAGAATTTTTTGTTACTGTCTGTTTATCGCCGGGTTCCGATCCCTGATCAATATCCGGCTTGTTACCGGTTTCCGATCCCGCGTTCGTATTCGGATCAATTTCAATATATTGTCCGCCAATCATCTGGCCGATTCCGATTTTTTGTTTATGCCTGATTTCTTCCTCAAAATCCGCCTCTTGGGAGAGCGACTCCTGCCGTCCGTTGAAATCGGAGGATCCGCTTTTTCCTTTCTGATTTTTTTGCAGATCGTTATAAAAACATCGACCCTGCCGATTGACTTGAAAATCGGGCAATGCGACAGACAAAACATTTTGAATTTGTGCGTTCGACAAGATCTCCAAACGAAAACAGCCCTTTAATCCGAACATTTCAATTTCTTCCGGGGAAAAATTAATCCAATCGATTTTTTTAATTTCGCCCTGAAAAAATATTCCCTTTTCCGGATTTCTTTTTCTTTGCGCCAAACGATAAAGAAGTTCAATCGTCTTTTGGGGGACAAAACCATTTTCATTCCGATATTTCCTGTTGTTTTCCGCTCCGGTACCGATACCCCCTCCCCCGTTGCTATCGCCCTCGGAAGTATTGTTGCCGATATTTTTTATCTTGTTGTTATTACTGTTATTATGATCTGTTTTGTCCATTTTGTCCGGTAATTTGTTCGCGTCTTCCGATCCGGTCAAACCGGATGTCAAAACCATTCCGGAGAAAAGAATTGTTCCAGTCAGAAAAAGACTCATTAAGATGGACACCCCCTTGGAAGTTTTTTGAAACCGCTTCATGTACCGCCGAAAAACTATCCAAAGAAGAACCGGAAACAACAGTAAAAGACGCAGCGGCCAATGATAATTTTCTTTTTTTTCTTTCGGATCTTTTTGCGCGGGATCAAGTGATAAAAATTCAAAAGTCTTCGCGACAACCGTTGGAGTATTATATAAATCGAATCCGTCAGAAAAAGGAGTCAAGCGGTAATAAACACCAATGGCCTCAATTCGGCTCTTTCCGTACTTGTTTTCTTTGTTTTGAGAATCTGTTGCTGATCTGTCTTTTACATTTGATTTTTGTTCTTTGTCGTTCGACGAATACAAAAAAGTACCCGTCGGAACACTTTGTGTCAATAAACGAAGAGGTGTCCTTTTTTCATCATCCAAGAGGACCCAGGATTCATAAATCGTCCAGTTAGTCAGTTCTTGGTCCGCTGGTTGATCCGTTTGTTTTACCGGCTTGATCTTCAGACCGGTTCCCTCAATTTTTCTCGTTTGAAGCAGACGGCCCTTTATTGTTACAGTACGACCGCGGAATCCTTTACTTTGATTTATAAAAGAAATAAAACCGACATTCCCGATCGTTTGGGATACATTTCGAGGACTCTCTTTCCGGACAAGATCCTGCCAAATTGAGATCAGCAGCGGCATCTCCTGATTGAGAAGAAGAGGGGTTCCGTCTTGGGGGGGCGCTAATGAATCAAGCGTTTTCTCTTCGGAGTTCGCCGTTTCAATTAATCCAATATAAAGAAAACAAACGATAATCAAAATCAGTTTTTTTTCGATTGAAGATCTCTTTTGCATCTAATTTCTGTTTCTTTGATCTGTCTTTGGTTTGACTGTCTGGAGTATTTTGCTCTTTTATAACGCCGCGGGATACGATTTTTCGTACCGCTTTCTGCCGGATTTGGCCAAGAGGATGTTTTTTAACCGAGAAATGAAATTCCAAAATGAAATTGGTTCGCTTTGAAAATCATACAACCGACATTTTAACATTGTTTTTATTAACAATTGCCCTATTTTCACCGATTGATTTCGCAGATCAGCGGTTCCTTTGAGACTGGAATTGAAAATCTATCATGAAGCCGGTATAAAAAGAACCGAAAGATTTCTCAATATTTAAAGTAAAAATCGTCATAAATGATCTTTTTTTGAAAAATTCGGATTGATTTTAAGTTGTTCCCCCGATACTATTAAATAGTATAAGTCCGAACAGGTTAATATACAATATATTTTAAGCTAAAATAATTATTTGTCAAAAAATAGATCTGTATAAAATTTCCAACGTTTGATAATATTTTGAAAGATTGATTAAAAATGAACAGCAAGAAAAAATCAACAATAAATCTGCTTCGTTTTTTTACAATATTGATCTCTATCGCGTTTTTAATTGTCATTTTGGTTTCGAACAGCTTCGCCGCGGAAGACTGGAAACGGTTTGTCAAAGGTCTTGAGGAAAAAGAACAGTTCGACACGATCATTGACTATTTAAAAACCAGTTATGAAAAATCCGATTGTCCGCAATCGTTAAAGGACGAGTATTATTTTCGATTGGGGAAAGCCCGATTCGCGCTTTTGTCGAAGCTTAAGGATCAGGAACTGAAAAAAGGAATCGAGACTTGCAAGAACACATTTACCAAATTTCTTTCCGAAAAACCGGGACATGATCTTGAGTTGGAAACGAATTTTGATTTAGCCCGACTGTCTGTTTACGAGGCAAAAATAATAATACATGAATCTCAAAAAATGGGCTCGGAAACAGAAAAGCAGTCGTATCGTCAGCAGGCGCGTCCAATTTTTGAAAAAGCGGAACAGTATTTAAAACGAACCTTGGATCTCGGAGCTGCCCGAATCAAACAGATCCAGGAAAAGTCACCGAACAAACAAAATCAGGATCTCTCCCTGACTCAGGGAATTTTCTTAAGCGCAAAAATAATGCTGGCGAATCTTCCCGCCGACCGAGCGGAAACTTGGCCCAAAAATTCGGAAGAGGCCAAAAAGGATCTTGAAGAGGCCCGGAAAAAACTTGAAGAAATCGGAGATAAATATCAGCAATATACCGGCGTTTACAGCGCGAAATATCAGCTGGCGCAAGTTCTGATCCGGCTTGATAAAACAAAGGACGCAGAAAAAATTCTCACCGATCTGTCTGTTCTTCCAATGGAGCCCGCTTATTATCAGATCAAAACTGATATTTTAAAACTTCGTTTCGAACTTTGGAAAAAGAATTCTTCCAATGAAAAAGCAGAACAACAAGTCGGCATTATATTGCAACTTCTTGCTGATTTTGATGACTGGAAGAATAAAACACCGTTGCCGGACTCCTTTTACCAAAGCGTCAACGGACAGCAGATCCATTTGGACGCGGGCAGGGCTGTTTTAAAAATAATGCAATTTCGGTCTGAAGATGCTCCGGGCCTTCAAAAGATCTTAAAAGAAAGTAATCCGTCTGACAGTAAAACGATTAAGGCGGTTCGAATGTCTTCTCAAACATCCGATGCGGCCCGTCAGCTGCTAACTTTTGTTTCGGATCTGGCCGGTCCTTTAAGTCTTGAGGCGGAAGATCTGCTCAGCTCGCCGCTGTTGGAAACCGAGTCCCGAAAAGCAACGGCGAAAAAACAAGAGAACGGATCGGATCTGTTGACCAACGCCAAAAAGGGATGGCTCGCTTATATCAGAGCCTATCAGAATAATCAAAAAGAAGGGACTCCCGCTTCAAGGGAAGAATTGGAACGCGTTCAAGCTGATTCCGAAGAAAAGATAAGAACCTTTCTTGAAAAAAACAATGAATCGCCTAACAGCAATTCAGATGTAAATACCGGAAAAACATCGGGGAAACAGAACGAAAAAACAGGCGGGAAAAACACCTCCAGTGCATCCGCAGAAGATCTGAATTCGCTCCGGCTGAATTTGGCAACGATCTGTTTCATGTCAGAAAAATATATTGAAGTCGTAAAAATTGCCGATAAACTTTGTCGTTTGAACGATTTTAAAGATGCTCCCAAAGCGGCGGAAATTACGTTATACGCATTGAAAAAATTATACGGACAGTACAACAACCCTTCCGACGAAAAGGAAAAAAAGATCTTTGCGGCCGTTGAAAAAAAGACGGCGGATCTGATCAGCTTTATCGTTTCCCGCTGGGGCGGCGAAGAAAACGGACCGGGCGCTTCAATAGCCCGGGAAGCTATTCTTCTGCAAATTGAAACCGCTATTGAAAACGGACGCTTCGATCAGGCTAAAAAACTGCTTTCGGATATCCCCGAAACATCCAGTCAGCGTATCAATGCCGATCTTCGTTACGGTCAGGCTCTTTGGTCCGAATACGTCCGAAAGATCAATTCCGAAAACGAACAGGAAAAACAAAAGGACAAACTCGATACCCTGCTTGAAGATGCCCGGAAGTCGCTGACAAACGGACTGACACGGCTTGTTTCAAATTCCGCTGCCCGTTCCGACGATTATCTGGCCACTTATTCCGCTCTTTCACTTGCCCAGATCTCTCTGACTGTTAACGATTCGGAAAACGCGTTAAAATGGTTGACTCATCCTGTAATTGGACCATTTCATTTGGTCGAATTCAAAATCAGTCAGGAAAAAAACGGAGCCAACAAGAGCGACGGCGATGAAAACCTGACGGTCAGTCCGATTGAAGACAAATCGTTTCAAATGACAACAATGCTGCTGATGCTGCGTATTTATATTTCTTCCGGTAAACTGACGGAAGCGGAAAAGATCATTGATCTGGTTGAAAAACTCGGCGGCAACGGAAACGCGGAAAAACTGGCCGCCATTTATGTCCAGCTGGGACTCCAGCTCGAAAAACAGCTTCGTCAAGTCAATAACGAAGCAATCGCCGGAAATGCCGACCGTCAAAAAGATCTTCAGGATTTGACCAAAGGTTTTGAAAAACTGCTGGACCGGATCTCTCAAAAAGAAAACGGTTCGACTTACGCTTCCCTGCGCTGGGTTGCGGGCACTTACATGAGCATGGCCCGCGGAATGGCGGGATCCTTAACGGATTCCTCTAAAAAGGCCGTCGATTATTATACCCGGGCCGGTCGGATCTGGCAATCAATGCTGAAAAAGACCAAAACGGATCCTTCCTGGTCAACCGATCCAAAATCCGATCTTTTTCTGTCGGTTCGGCTTGCGGAATGTCTTCGGGAAACAGGACGTTATGACAAAGCATTGATGATCCTGCAGCCTGTTGTTGCCGCCAATCAAAATCATCTTGAACTTCAAGAAGAAGCCGCGAAAATTTATCAGGAATGGGGCCGTCATGATAAAGAATATTTTCTTAATGCGATTTTAGGAGGTTTCCCCGATAAAAACGGGAAAAACCAAATTTGGGGCTGGAACATGATCATCAATCGCTTGAACCGGGTCGTCGAGAAAGATCCCCGTTTCAGGGAAAGTTTTTACAATGCCTGGCTGAACAAGTTCTTTTGCCGCTATCAGTATTTGCGCCGTTTGACCGATGACGCGCAGCGGCGTAAACAGGCCGCCGATGCCGAACGCGAAATGTTGCGTCTCAAACAAGTTCATCCCGATC
Organism: uncultured Planctomycetaceae bacterium; assembly: GCA_964652875.1. GTDB lineage: Bacteria > Planctomycetota > Planctomycetia > Pirellulales > Thermoguttaceae > JAUNBG01. The sequence goes on along the minus strand of CAZZEF010000003.1, from coordinate 28,581 downwards.
TCGGCGGTCCCGTTTTTAAACAAAAATTCGACGACCATTTGCGCCGAATTCGAAAGGAACAAAAAGAGGCCGATGACATTAAATAAAAATTTTCGTCCGAACCGGTTATTATACCTTGGATTTACCGCTTCGAATTTCCGTTCCAACGTCAAAAAACAGCTGACTCACGAAGTCAATCGGCCAAAATAACGGGGAACTTATAAAGAAAGCAAGATATAAAATTAAACCTGTTTGACGACAGACTCGGCGTATTGAAAAGTTTATTCGATAAAAAACAACAGTATAAAACGATCTCACCGCAATTAACATTGGATCTTCCTTGAAGAAGAAAGCAAATAAAAAGATGAAACGCTTCATTTACCTTCTAATCATTTTTTTATCAGGGGCAATCGGTACCGTTTTCGCCCAATATTCAACCGTTGAAAAAACGCAGGAATTTGGGGGGGAAAAGCAGGGAGCCTCTTCGATTCTCACCAATCGAAACGTTAATGGACGATTCGGCATGACATCGTCGGGCGGTTATTTGTCCCCGTCACCGGACAAAAATTCGCGTTTGAATTCAGGCGCTGTTTTTTCCAAAAGCGGTTCTTTTATTGGAATCGACAACAATACCCCCAACTCGCGATTTCAGGAATATTGGAATAAGCCGATCGATCAGGAAAGTTCACAAAACAGTTTCAATGAATATCTTTCCGCCTTAAAAAACCGTCGTGACAGAGAAAATTTTCAATCGGATCTATCCGCTCTAAACGCGCCGCAAGCAGTTCAGGCTTCGCCCGTCGAGACTCAGCCTTTCCGATCGGCGGCAAATTTGAATTATTTTTCATCAGATCGTCATTCTGTCGGAACGCAGGCGTCAGGCTCACTGTCGGACCCATCCGTATCTTCGGGAACAAGAGTTCAAAATTTTCGCGACCAGCCACTTCGAAATCAGAATTCCGGATCCGCAGGCGGATATAACGGTCCTCAATATTTTAATTCCGCCAATTCCCCTGCCATGAATTCAGGCAGCGTCAACTCTCGCCAGTCCGGTTCCGTCAATAATCCGTCAAACCAAACGTCAAATGGCTTTCCGCAAAATTCCGGTGTCATCAGCCCATCAAGTCAGTCGCTTCCTTCTTATAACAATACTTCAAATAACGGAAACGGATCCGGTGTTATTTTCAAAGGAGGGGTCGGCGACAGTGTCCCCAATACGGGAGGAAGCAGAATTGTCGGCGGTCTTTCCTCCCCTGTTTCCGGGAATCCGCCGGTTAATTCAACCGCACTTCCGACCGCAGTCCCAATGACGGCAAACCAGCAAAATCCAACCGCAGCATTCCAGGAATATCTCGAATTGATGCTTTTAAGAAGTCCGGAGGTCAATCCGCTTTCTCCAGTAAAAGTGACCTTTTCCAACGGAATAGCGACTGTTCAGGGAATCGTTCCTACCCAAAATCATAAATTGGCCGCCGGAAAAATTCTTTTGAGCGACTCCCGGGTTAAATCGGTTGACAATCGCTTGTCTGTCATGCCTTCCGATCCGAACGCGCCGTTGCCTCCGGTTTTCGACCCGAATTTACAGGAAACGAAATAACGACAATTAAAGCAATTTTGTCAAAGAGAAAATGACCGTGATTTTGACGAAAAACAAAAGTATCGAGCAATTTGTTTTACATTAGTCAAAAGTAGTGAAAGATCTCCTAAAATCGTCGGTAACCGGTCAAAAGAATATATACTGATCTGATTTTAAATTTTCCGTCTTTACCGCCGGTTGACGTTGAAAGCGGCGGTTTTACTGACGTTAAACAGCTTCTTTAATTGAGGCCGGCTGGTCAAAGATCAGGCGACTTCAAGCAACTCATTATGAAGGGCGTCGATAACAGAAGCGTCGATTTCTTCCAGACGTTCCGCGTAACCGACCAAAAGCGCAAGATCGCAAATCCGGTTGATCCGGCGCGGATACCCCCCCGAAAGATCCGCGATACCATCCAGCGCGTTCTCGGTAAAGATCTGATTTTTAGCACCTGCTTTTTCCAAACGATAATGAATGTAAGCGGCGCTTTCCTCAACAGAAAGAGGTTTAATTTCCGCGGTTGTGTCAATGCAGTTATCAATAAAGTTCGCGTAAGGCTCCTCCATAAATGACGGTATTCCTGCGACAAAGAGAATGGAAAGAGCCGGAGTGCCCGCGTATTCGACATTTAACAGCGATTTGAATAAATCAAGAGTTCGTGTATCCGAGATCTGATGAGCGTCCTCGACCAAGAGAAAGGTTCTTTTCTTGTCTCTTGCGTTTTTCTCCAGAATTTTTTCAACCGTTGTCAGCGCATGATACAAAAACGGCGGCATCTCTTTTACAGAACATGTCCGCGAATTGCAAAGATCTGTTGCTAAAGGCGACTTCGGAAACATTCGACCGTTGACATCCAAATTGGCGGCCAGATAACAAAGTACTTCCGCGGCACTCAACTGCGACATACGGAGAATAACGAAATTTCCGGTCCCTTCTTCGAATCCGAGCTGACGGGCCAGCATAGAAGCAATCATCGATTTTCCGGTACCAAAGGATCCCCGAAGAAGTGCGCTTCCCTGTCTGTTTTCAATCGTATAACGAAGTTTCAATAATACCGTTTGAAAGGATTCAGAAGGATAATAAAAATTCGGATCGCATCCGATCTCAAACGGTTTTTTATCCAGTTCCCAATATGATCTATACATGATTCTTCGCTCGCTGTTAATTATTATTCCGTTCGAACAAATTTTTTATATAATTGTCGACATTTACAATTTTCCGTTCTTTCCGCGGATCAACTTAGCGTATCGGATATTTTTTGACGTTGGAACGGAATGTTTATAATGGAACCGGCCTGTCTTTTCAATGGAAATCTTTTCGTTCTTCAGACGATCTCCGCTTTAAACAAAATTTTCAATTATTCCAAGACAGGGAATTTGCATTTCCAAACTTCTTACAGACATTTCCTGAACAAATTCCTTTTCCGGACTGCGATAATCCTGAACCAGAAAATATCCGTCTTCACAAAAATCGGTCATATCCGTCAGGATCTCATTATAAGATTTGGAACGGCAAGATCCCGAATCGATTAAAACAACATCGAACTCCTGCGCCAGCGCCTGAAATTCCTGTTTAAAAACAACACTTGTCTGTTTATCCAAACGGTTACGGTTCTGATTCATCGATAATACGTAAAATCGGGGCTGCGCAATTTGCGTTTCCCTGTATCCGAAAAATTTTCTGAACTTGTTTTCCGTTCTTTTACGCAAAATTACTTTTCGCAAATTTTCTTTAATACTGCCTCGAATCAAAACACGTTCGTTCGACATTTCCTGATTCGGCGGAATGTTCTGTCCGGCGTTCCTTTGATATTCACCAAATTCAGAAGCGGAACAAATTTTCACTTCCCGGTTTGAATAAGCGTGAATTGCCGGTTCCAAATGCAAAAGCGAAAAAAGATTTGAATCCCCTTTTTTGGCGTCGACCAAAAGAAGCGACATTCCTTTTCGAATCAGTTCATCCGCAACGCCCAATAACAAGGTTGAACATCCGACCTCGTTTTTCGTTCCTTCGAATCCGAAGACACGATGACCGTCAAGCAGTTTTCCGTAAAGAAATTCACCGAGCGCGAAAAATTCCTGAACTGTCTCTTGCGGAAGCCTGGAAAACATAATCGGCAGAAGTCCGGTCCATGTCTCCTGAGTTTCATTTTCCTTTTCTTTCAACAAACTCATTCTTTCCCTTATTACTTTTCGCTTGGGGAAAACCGGAATTTTTTGCGCAAGTTCCGCTCCTTTTTTAGCGGCGGAGTAATCGCAAACATAATTGCGTTCATTATCGGTTCGGTCTTCTTCGTCGTTGTATTCGCAGTCTTCCTGAATGTCATCGAACGTATTGGACTCGTCCGTTTCATCGTCTTCTTTTGATCGGTTTTGCGAATCATTATACCGGTTGATTCGGTCTGTGTATTCGGGGGAATTATTCTGAAAACAGACTTCATTTTCGCCGTTTTCCAAATTTTCATCCTGTTCAGAAACGTCGCTTTGGGATCGGGGGCTTGTTTCTTTTTCGATCTCCAAGGAGTTCAATTCCTGCTTGCCGGAAGAATGAGTAATATTATTGGAGGACAGTTCACAGCTGCTGATCAGACCGCCTCGACCGATATTATTATCATTGTCGTATAGATTTTTGGGGCAAGACGATGCCTCTGCTTTCGCGTCTGTCAGTAAATTATCCTCAAACGAACCGCCGTTTTCGAAACCGTCTTTGCGATCTGATATAACGTTTTCCGTTTTCGATTGAAACTGAAGAATATTTCGCTCCGAAAGATCTCTTTCCGCGTCAGATTCGTTTATTTTTCCGTTCTTGCAATATCGGTCAAACTGATATACTGTTTCATCATTCGTTGATTTGGACAGACAGTTTTCCGATCTTGACTCACTATTCTGATCAGCTTCATTATAAATTTTCAGGTTATGGACGGTTTCTTCCTTTTTCCCCGAAACAGAAAGAAAATGCGGTCCATTATTGGCGGAAATCGAAGGATGCGAATGAGAAACAACAGTTTCGAAATCGGACAGATCTTTCTTTTCAAAAAGATCATCTTCCGATTTTATTTCCGCCTTTTTTTTCTGCGGCGTATCTTTGTCAAAGGAATTTTTATCCGCTTCCTCAAAGACTTTTAAAAAAATATTGTTTAAAGACATTGTTTACCCGATCCCTTTTATATCAATGAATTGATCTGCTGTTGTCATAAAAATCAGCGTTGGAAGAATAACTTATCGGATTCTGATCGGATTGAACGCTATATCCCTGAAATCGGGAATTCGTATTCTGCCGGGATAAATCCGCGGTATTCGATGAAGCGGTCCGATCAGCGATTCGACCATTTCGAACGGACTCAACGGTCGGAGAATATCCGGTCGGCTGAAACGGTGAAACATTGCCCGACTGCGGAGGAAATTGAGACTGAATCGGATGCACCTGATTTTGCTGAACAGGATTGATCGCTTCAGAACGCCCCGACCAATTGGGAAGGGGAGCCGCTTGATTTAAATTTGTCATTGATGAATTGTCCCGCCCTGAATAATTCATCGGCGGAAAAGGCGGAACAGACATTTCCGATCCTGCTCCTGCGGCAGAATTTATTTCATTCGGTCGAACCCCTTGCGACAAAACCCTATTATTTACAGGGTTGTTGTTCATCGTTTCGGATGTTTGCTGATATCCTTGAAAACCAACCTCCGAACCTGTTTGAGCAAAACGGTTTCCGGCAGACAATAAATGATTATTGAGATTTGTTTGCTGTCCATAATTATTCGAATTCGGCGCGACGCTGTTTATTTCGCTGTTCGCGCTTAACGGACGCTCGGCATATTGATTATTTTTGTATTGATTATTGGTGATTGGATTACCGTCGATTTGATTATTCGTTACTTGTTGACCGGCATCATATTTTCGAACATTTGCCGTATCAAAAGCAACGTAATTATTGCGCGGTTCAGCGGTAAATCCGCCGTTACCCATTTCCTGGCCATTGTTTGAAATAATATTATTCCGATTCTTCTGGTTTGCTTGTCCGAAGTTATTTACCAACCCGGTCCCGGATTGATCAACTCCTTGCGATACGAAGTTTTTGTTAGCCGCATTCTTTTCGTTAACCGCACCGTCATTTAATTGGATCGGAGGGAGTGCTTGCGACGGATAGGCACTCGCCGAAACGGTATTTTCCGCATTGTCATTTTTCGTCAAATCGTTCCAATTGGGAATTTTTTCTCCGTTTTCTTTGGATCCGTCAGACAAAGCGGTGTTTTCAAAACCGTTTTTCCAGTTCTCGTTCGCTTTTTCCGGCGAAATCACCCCCGACTCTTTTCGGCTTGCTTCTGCCAACATTTTAAAATCGGGAAGGGTATCAAAGTTTTGAGAAAGATCGGAAGAAAGAATATTTTGATCCTGTCCGGAAGAAACCATTGGAGACCCCAATGCGGCCAGATCGCCGCTGAGATTTTTTTTAAGATCGACAGACGATAATACCGCGGGCTGAAAGTCATCGGCGGCAGCCGCTTGGGGATCAGTAACGGGTTCTTTAGACAGTCCCCAATAAAGGGCCAATCCGCCGCCCAAACAGAAAAAAACCAGCAAGCCGGTCAAAATGTTTTTTTTAGTGAATCGAAAATTATATCGGAAGAAAATTTTTCGTTTATTTCTTTGGGGAGTCAGATCGCAAATTCGAGCTATTACTTGCGGATAATCTTCTTTCCCGTTTCCTTTTTCGCATGTTTGTTCAAGCGAATTTTGAAACCGACTATCAGCGGCAGGATAAGCGATTGGCGTTTCTTTTTTATCATTCAGTAACATCTCGACTCCATTCTTGATGTCTGTTGACTATAACAATACAATATACAGGCGGTTGATTAAAAGCAGTTTGCGCAGCAAATTTTCTTGTATTTTGAATAACACGGTCTTAAAAACCGCGTTTTGACGCTTCTTTAAGCTCCGCTTGATAAAATTCTATTCAATAATAAATTGCGGTAAATTTTATACTGCCGATATTTACTTTATCGCCGAAGGATTGTTATTCACTGTTCTTTTGATGTCAGAACTGAAAAACAACGCGTCGTTGACATGACAGATAAAAAATTTAATATATTAAAAATAGAAAATTTAGAGAATATTTAAATTTCATTGTTACCAAGAAAAAAAATTCCTCTAATCTGTAATCGACCGATAAGACAAGAAACTTTAACGATCGTATTAATTTTAACCCTTTTGCCGAATTAAAGAGAAAAGTTTAAAAGAAGGGGCGATATATATAAATCAACCGCATAAGAAAAAACAGTATCCAGGTTTTGATTTCGATCGTTTTTTGGAAGTGTCCGGTCT
>CAZZEF010000003.1:2837-21694 GCA_964652875.1 uncultured Planctomycetaceae bacterium | reverse complement strand
ACTTGTTTCTCATCAAAAACAATATCGGAGCCCGAATCTTCCAATTGAAGACCAGTATTGTCAGAAGTTTCCGATATTTTGCCATTTAACACATTTTTTTTGTTTTGATCATTTTCTCTATTTTCTTTATATAATCCCAAATTTTTTATTTTACTGTCTTCACTTTCAATATTCAGCAGGGCAATCCATTTTGCGGAAAAAAGATCAAAAATCAAACTGCCAATCGTTTCTTCTGCGACATCATCCGCGTTGTTTCCCGTTGTTTCATCGATAATCGTCGAAATTGTGGACGGACTGCTGTTTTGCGCAAGTTGACTGAAATTACTTTCTTCGTGAACGTTTGCTTTTTTTACAGAACCAAGATAAAAGGCGATTATTGAAAAAACTAAAAAGAATAATAAAGAACAAGCAATCAGATTTTGTGATTTAAACTTTTTGTTTTCTTTGTTTTTTAATATATTAACAGAACTGTATTCAGTATCTTCTTTATTCGGAAAACATGTAATGATTCGAACACCTGAATTTTCAGAAAACCGATCTTGATTTTCCAAATAAGATTTTTGACGAGAACTTAAATACTCATTGAATTCATTTTTTAAAATTTTCTTAAATTGATCGGTAAAGGAATGATCAGAATTAAACGGGAATTCACGATCAAAGTCATCCATCAATCGTATTTCAATAAAAGCGTTTTCGATGAAAATTTTAGTCAATATCCGATCATTTCGAATCCGCGCACGAAATTGGGGGGACGGGATCTGGCGCAAATCGAAGGTTCGATTCAGTTTGGACAAATAATATTTTCGCTGTATTTCAATCATAATATTACCTGATTCAAAATATCGGATTGATTTATGTTTTTGTTTTTATTTTTTATCGATCTCATATTGCCGAATTTAAAAATCGGCCGACTCAATAGATCGGGCAAGTTTTTTTCTAATCCGATGCAAAAGAGTTCGGACTGCTCCGTTTGTTTTTCCGGTCATTTTGACTATATCTGTCAGATTCAATTCTTCGGCATAAAACATCCAAAGAAAACGATATTCGTCATCGGTCAAAATATTTTCGGCGGAACTCCAAAGATTTTGTTTTGTTTCATTCCAAATCAGGTCATGATCGGGAGAAAACTCGGAAGAGACCGGTTCGTAAGCCGGATCATTCGACGTTTTGAAGACGGATATCGGCTGCGGAACCGTTTTTCGCGCTTCATCAATACAAATTCGAGCGGCCATTTGAAAAAGCCAAGGCGCGAGCCGTTCCGGATTGACCAGCTGTCCAAAGCGTTCCGACGCGCGAAACAAGGTCTGCTGAACTCGGTCTTCCGCGTCTGCCCCGGAACAAAACCCTCGATGGACAAGAAAGCGCAAAAGTCTCTCCCGATATCGACGATCCAATTCGGTAAAAGCCTCCCTATCCCCTTTTTGATAGGCACGAACAAGTTCCGCATCCGATCTCAAACCGGACATCAGATTGATTTCCCGTGTTTAATTTTAAAGTTCAATTTATTTCTGATCCGTAATGATTCAATGTTCCAACTGTCAAGTTTTGAGAATTCAAAACAAATTGTTTTTGATTTTTCGTCTGTTACATCAATTATAATCCGGTTTGTTCAAAAGTCAAAACATTAAGTTCGATCTTTATATGGTAAGCAAACCTTGTTTGCAAATGCGCCTTTTTCGACGGTAAAACAAACATTATTTTTTCAAACAACGTTTTACGTAAGAATACCGAAAAAGGGAATTTGAACGAACAGTATTTTATACTGATCTCTTTTTCAAATTTCCGTTATTTTCGGCGATTGATTTTGTAAAACGGCCGGTCTTTTGACGTTATAACGGAAAATCCATCTTAAAACCGGTATAAATGATCTTTTTTTTGTCGAGTGAAATTTTGAACTGACAATCTTTTTGATGTTTTGGGAAGGAAAATGCAATCAAAATATTCTCTCCCGATACTTTGCGGATATCGGGAGTTTCCTGACGGCAAAACGAATGACATAAAGAGAAATCTGTATTAAGACGATTCTCTAATTGCTTTCTTTTTTTTGATTTTCCTTACTGACTTTTTCCTGAACTTTTTTCTTAAGATCATCCTTGAACTGAAGAACTGTATCGCTTATTTGTTTACCTGATTTTTTAAAAACGTCTTTGTTCAATTTACTTTTAATCTTTTTGGAAAGATCGCCAAGCAGAATATCAATATTTTTTTTCACTTCCTCTTTGGATAGGTTCAGTGAAATAAAGACGTTATTTTCTTTTTGTTCGACCTCAAGCAGTTTAACGGCATCCAGGGCGACCTGTCGTCCGTTGTCGTTTTTTTTCGGATTTTGATTTCCCTGAAGTTTGGTCAAAGCGACAAACCCGACCAAAAGATCATTAATTTCTTTAGCGCTTTCTTTATTAACCGCAGACGCATTAAGAGATAGGCTTATACCGCTATCGTTATTCATTTCAACGGAATAGGCAACAGTATCAAGCCGTTCGCAAATATTTTTCAGTGTTAAATTGTTTTTGAAGCCGGGCATATTTTCGTTGACGCACTGAACGATCTTTTTAAATATTGTCAAATTGATATAAACGGCATTGATTTTTTCCTTGCGTCCGTTTACCAAAGGAACAAGAATTTTTTCGATCCAGTTACTGTCAAGTTTATTCAGAAGGCTTTTTTCATTTTCTTCATAAACAACAGCATAAAACGGAGTACCGGGCACTTTTACCGACGCAAGAGCGATATGTTTTTGGGGAATCGGGAAATAAACGGCAAAGCAGTCTTTGGTTTGACGGATTATTTTTCCTTTAAGATCGTTTGTAAGAAAATTTCGGACCTCCTGATCTGCGGTCGGATTGAAATCGACAACGGCCGCATAATATCCCGAGGACGAAAGCTGACTCAAACCGGCGGTCAGATCAATATTTTTCACAGAAAGAACAAGAATGACATGACGATAATAAGCGTTAATCATTTCTTGAGAAGTGGCGTTTGTCTTTCCCAATTCTTTGGCCACTTGTGATCGGATCCAGCGGTCCGCTTTGGCCGCCTGTTCACTTTTGGAAACAGTTTTTTTATAAGATCGTTCAAAATTTTTAAAGAAGTCGCTTGTAAACTCTTTCCATCTGGAAGAATCGAAAACCTCTTTCAAGGAAGCGATTGTTCGACAGTTGACCGGATAATGGACAATAATAATATCGTCATTTTTCATCCAGTCTTTCGGCTTGGGGGTTTCTTGGGGCTGTTCTTTTTTTGCGTTCGATTTGTTTTCTTTGGCGGATTTGCCATCTGTCTTTTTATTTCCGTCCGTTTTACTGTTTTTATTCTGTTTGGCGGAATCGACCGCCGGTTTTTTATCCGTTTTTTGTTTACTGCCGGAAACTTTCTCTGTTTTCGACGATTCAGCGTTCGATTTTTTTGCGGATTCTTTTTTAGAATTTGATTTTACCGCCGGTTTGGAAGCGGAATCCTTGGAGGGCTGAGTCGGCGCGGCAGAAATTATCGCGGCGAAACAAAAGAAAATCAAAAAGGCCAATACAGTTTTTTTCATAACGGTTTCCTCATAAATTCAAAAAATAAACGGATTGGGCAACTCTTCTCAATTTATTGCCATAAAATACTTTATGATGATTTAAAACAACGGTTTTATACTGCTTTTCTTTTAATTTTCCGTTATTTCCGTCGATTAATCTGTCATGAATCGACCGCTTTTGAGGCATTGGAACAAAAAAATAAAATGTAATCAATCTAACAGGAAAGACGACATTAAACAAATCAATGTTACAAGTATTTTTAAAAATTTTAGATCGGTCATAATTTAAAAGTCGGGCTAAAACGATTAATTGTTTTGCGAGTCAAGGAAATTTTGGATCTCTTGAATGAAAATATCGCCGTATGCGTCCATTTTTCGGTCGCCGATTCCCTCAACCATCATCATATCAGCCCGGGAAGTCGGTTTTAAAAGGACCATGTCGAGAAGAGTTTTATCTGTAAAAATAATGTAAGGCGGAAGATTTTTTTCCCGGGCAAGTTCAAACCGTTTGAACCGAAGTTTTTCAAAAAGAATTTTATTACCGGAATTTTCTGAAGAGAGAATCGCTTCGCGTTGCCGGTCGTCTTCCGAAAGTTTTCTTTTTTTCGGTTTCGTTTTACTTTTCGGCTGCTGGATCAGTTCGACTTTTTCCTGTCGGCGCATAACTTGCCAACCGCTCGCGGTAACGCGCAAGACGGGAAATTGACATTCCGAATCAAATTCAAGATGACCTTTCATGATCAATGTATTGATCAAAAGGCGCCAGTAAGCTTTGGTTTCATCTTTACCGACTCCGAACGTCGGAAGTTTGTCATGTTGATACTGCTGAATTTTCGGGGTCGATTCTCCCAGTAAAACGTCAATGATATGGCCGGTCCCGAAACGGTTTCCTGTCCTCTGAACGGCGGAAAGAACCTTTTGACTGCTGACGGTCGCGTCGACGCGAATAATACCGTCGGAACAATAATCGCAGTTCCCGCAATTGTTTAGAGAATATTTTTCTCCGAAATAATTCAGTAAAAATTTTCGGCGGCACTGATCCGATTCCGCGTATCGAATCATTTCCCAAAGCTGTTTTTCCCCGATCTTTCGTTGAGCGTCCTCGGGATAATTGTCGATGAATAATTTTATCAGTTTTATATCTTGATATCCGAACAAAAGAAGGCATCGGGAAGGACTTCCGTCCCGTCCGGCACGACCTGTTTCCTGATAATAACTCTCGATATTCTTGGGAAGATCGGTATGAATGACAAAACGAACATTCGATTTATCGATTCCCATTCCGAAGGCGATGGTCGCAACAATAATCGGTACTTCATCCCGCGCGAAAGAATCCTGAATGTCCATTCGGTCTTTATCGGACATGCCCGCATGATAGGGACGAGCATTGTAACCGTTCTTGCAAAGCATTTTGGCCGTCTCTTCGACCTTGTTGCGCGTTGCGCAATAAATAATGCCCGATCCATCATGAACTTCGGATAAAAACTCCAACAGCTGTTTTGCGACTTGCTCCTTGAATTTGACCTCATAATAAAGATTTGGACGGTCGAAAGAGGCACAGATCTTAAACGGATCGCGCAAATCAAGCTGTTTGCAAATATCGCTGGAGACCTGATCCGTTGCCGTTGCCGTAAATGCCGCGATCGGAACGCCGGGCAACTCCGAATGGATCTTTTGAAGCGCAAGATAATCCGGGCGGAAGTTGTGTCCCCATTGAGAAATACAATGCGCTTCATCGACGGCGAAAAAATTTATTTTCCCCTGTTTAAGCCAAGGAAAAAAGCCCGGCGTATTGAGCCGTTCCGGGGAAATATATAAAAGATCAAGACTTCCGTCTTCCAACTGCCGGGAGATACGTATAAAATCGCTTTTGGAAGACGTTGAATTAAGAGTTTCGGCTCGAATTCCCGACTCGCCGGCCGAATCGACCTGATCTTTCATTAGTGAAAGAAGCGGACTGATAACAACACAGGTTCCTTTTAATATAAAAGCGGGAAGCTGAAAACAAAGAGATTTGCCCCCGCCGGTCGGCATGACCGCAAGAACATCCCGATGATCTAAAATGGCCCGAACGATCTCCTCCTGATTCGGACGAAACGAATCAAATCCAAATACTTGACGAAGGACAGTCTGAAGGGGTTTTTCTAACATATCGTTCAATTGGAATATAGCAATTGTCTCGGATCTTTTTGTTATTTCGTCAAAGGTCCGCAGAACAAATTTTTCTGTTTAAATAAAGATTATCCGATTTTTCTTTAATCTTGTTAAAGAAAGATCCGCCCTGCAGCAGTTCGAAAGGATCCGCAAACAACTTCGATTGATTTCAAAAGTCAACAGAAATTCCGCCGACGGCAGATTCGGGCACTCCGCACTATTAAACGGACATGAGCAATAATTATAACATGATATCCGTCAAAGGGCAGACGGGGGTTTTATTTCAAAACACAATATTATATAATTGGATTATCGACTTTTCTGTCGAACTTTCGCAAGTTTATAACATTTTGACAAGTTTATAAACATAAAAACACTCTGAACCTATCCCCAAAATTGTTTTCAAGGTAATATTACCCGTTTATTTCATTTTATAGAATTGACTTCAGAACAGACACTCTATGATACGGCCTCATTTTAATTTTCCGTCATTTCCGCCGCTTAATTTGCGTGAATCGGCTGTTCGTTTGGCTTTGGAACGGAAATTTCATAATGGAACCGGTACAACTTCGAATATTAATATTAAAAACTTCGGAAAGGACAAAGCGTTATGAAAAACGTTGTCAGACTGTTCGGACTCTTTATTTTCTTGGCGGCAGGACTTTTTTCTGAACCGCAGATGAAAATTGCATTGGCTCAAAACAAGGAAACACTGCAAAAAGAAAATCAAATTATTGAGAAACGAGCCAAAGAAATCGAAGCCTTTTTAACGGAAGAACCTTCTGTTTTTGGAGCCCCCTGGTCCGATCGATCTGCTTGGGAACAAATCGCCAAACTGCCGGAGAAAAACGAAGTGGTTAAACGGGCGGAAAAGCTGCTAAAAACCCCAATCAAAGAAAATCCGGAAGATCTTTATAAGGAATTTTATAAAAACGGCAACAGGACCCGATATCAAAACGCGGTCGGCCAATGGAACAGCCGACTTATTTTTCTCGCGTTGGCGGAAGGAATCGAACATAAAGGGCGTTTCATTCCCGCCTTGGAAGAAATAATCAAAAAATATTGCGAATATCCTTCCTGGGTTCTTCCTGCTCATGACACCAACGGCTCTATTTATGATGGAAAAGTCGTCTATTCCGATCTCGTGTCAACGGCACTCGCTCAAACCTTGGGAATCATTCTCTCTTGGGCCGGAAACGATCTTTCGCCGGAAATAATTGCAGCCGCAAAAGAAAATATCGAAAAAAGAGTACTCGAACCTTACCGGATCTGCGTTAAAAATGGAACACGCGCCGGAAAACGCAATATGTGGTGGATCCGGGGAACCAACAACTGGAACTCCGTCTGTCATGCGGGCACCATTGGCGCCGCCTTGACGACAATTCCTTCCAAATCAGAGCGCGCCTGGTTTATTGCCGCCGCGGAATATTATACCATTCATTATTTTTTCGCCGGATTTACTGCCGACGGATACTGCAGCGAAGGAATGGGCTATTGGAATTACGGGTTCGGCAATTTTGTTTATCTTGGTTCCGCGGTCCGACAGGCAACGAGCGGAAAAGTTGATCTGTTCAAGATCCCTTTGGTTGTTAAATGCACCAATTTCGGACCCGGAATGGAAATTGCCGGCAAAAAATACGCCGCCTTCGCCGACTGCTCAATTACAGCCCAACCATCGGTCGTTTATTTGAATTATCTCAGTCGCTCCTGCGGCTTAAATCTCAATTATTATGAATTCGCCGGCAATCCTTACCAGTCCAAATACAATTTTTTCGAATTGGTTTATTTTCTTTTTGACCCCTTTATTTCTTCCGACAGCAAGAGCAAAATTCAGGAGGTCAAAACTGGCAACGCCCCGATCCGAACCGATTTTGATGTCGCCGGCGTTTTGATCTGCCGTCCGAAACCGGACAACAAAAAAAGAACGCTTGCCGTCGCAATGAAGGGGGGAAATAATAATGAAATGCATAATCATAACGATATCGGATCCTATTCGCTGACTCTTGTCGATTATGATAAAAATGGAGATCAAACCGCCGAATTTATGGTTCTTGATCCCGGCGGAGAAATCTATACGCAGCGGACTTTCAGTAAAGACCGGTATGTCGGTCAGCTTCTGAACTCTTTTGGTCATCCTGTTCCGATGATTAACGGGCATCTTCAGAAATCCGGTTCCGCCGCCAAAGGAGTCGTCCTTGAAAAATTTCTGTCCGATGATTTGGATGTTTTTTCTCTTGACATGACTTCCGCTTACGCGCAGCCTGAAATCAAATCGGTGATCCGGACTTTTTCCTATTACCGAACCAATTCAAAAAAACTTCCCGAAACAGCCAATCAAAAAGAAAATGTTTCCGGAGCGCTGGTTATTGAAGATAAAATCGCTCTTGATCCGTCCGCGATAAAGCAAACTGCCAAAATGAACAAGAGGATTTCTGACCGATCCGCAAACGGACAAAAACAGTCCGTCTCCGCTGAAAATGATCGGCCTTCTGTCGGTAAAACCGCAGATTCCCAAACGTCTGATCTTTCCGGGAAAAACGTAATAAAGACCGACCGTATTTTTGAGTCAGCTCTTATAACTTATCAAAAGACGACCGCAAAAAAGATTGACGGTTCCTGGTTGGTTCAAATTGCGGGTAAAAATAAAATTCAGGTTTTGGTCTCGCTTTTTGACGCAAAAGGAAATAAAGCCGCAATCAGTTGCGAAAAGCAAATTGTCGGAAAAGAGGATGATTCCGTACGCCGAAAACCGACTCGGCTGGCTTTCGGACCTGAAAATTCACTTGATGAAGGAACTATTCGGTTTGTGTTCCTGCCTTAATAATGAAAAACAAATTTTAAGGACGAACCGTCAATAACGATGCGGTTACGTTCTGTTTAAGGATGATTTTGAATTTGTGGTCGGGAAAAATAAATTGGCCGTCTATAAATTTAAATATTAATCAATTTCATGACAACATTTCCGCTCCTAAATTCAAAAAACCGCCCGATTGACGAGATCAATCGGCAAAATAGCGGAAATTAAAATTGACGGCAGGATCATACCCGGTTAATTCAAACTTCCTTGTTGACCGTTCTCGATATTCTTGTTTCGCGGAAACAACGGAAAGAAAGTAAAAAATCTTTCGACCGTCCGCAGAATATGATTAAACTGTCTGTCAGGAACCGTTTTTATTCTTGACAGGGTAAATTTTATTGTTTAAAATGTGTATTGATATTTATTAAAGAGGGCCAATTATTGACCAAAAAGACTTTTTGGAAGATCGGTGTTTTTATTTTCACCTCTTCCAGGGAGAGAAGATCTGTTTTGAGGAGAAATTATGGACAAATTTATGAATGAGGCTTACAAAGAAGCGCTGATCGCCGCAGAGGAGGGAGGCTTCCCAATAGGCGGAGTTCTTGTTCATAACGGTAAAATTGTCGGACGAGGTCATGATGAACGGCTTCAAAAGAAAAACCCGATTTTTCATGGGGAACTGAATCCGATAGCCAATATAGGCCGACAAAGCAGTGAATTTTATCGAAACAGCATTCTTTATACAACAGTATCTCCCTGTATTCTTTGTACCGGGGCGATTCTTCTCTGCCATTTGGCAAAAGTTGTTGTCGGAGACGCTGTCAACGTAACGAATGAACATAAACTCCTTATGTCCCGCGGCGTTGAAGTCGAAGTCCAAAATGATCCTGACGTTATCGCCCTTTTGAAAAGTTTCATTGAAAAAAATCGCGATCTCTGGCTTAAATCAGATTTCGGAAAGATCTGATCCATTTCCGGGAACATTTGACGATCTCCTGTTCCAACGTCAAAAGAACTGCTGATTTTCAGGGGCAACCGACGAAAACCGGGAAAATTTACTACTGGTAAAATAACAGACGTTTCTGCCTGATATTTCAAAAGGGGTTCGGAATCGTTTTTATCGTTTTCATTTGTTTGCCTTGTTATATCGATTCTATGATGGCGTTTTAGTTCCAACATTAAATGAACAGCCGAATCAGGGAGTCTATCAGCAGAAAATAAAAACCAAGAACAGTATTAAAACATTGATTTCCCAATCAGTTATTTTATCCAATCTTTGAATTATACCGTTTACACGTTATTTTCTGTTTCAATGCTGAAAATACCACCGACTCACAAGATCAATCGGCGGAAAATATATACTGCTTTTATTTTAAATTTTTCGTCATTTCCGCCGATTGACTGCCCGAATCGGCTGTTTTTTTGACGCTATAACGGAAAATTCATGATAGAATCGGTATAATAAAATAAAAATGTCAACGCTATAAACCAATATTCATAACAGTCTAAACACCATTTTTAATTTTTGTGAATGAAACCGTGTTCGGTCTTTTTTGATACTGTTCGAGATCAACTTAATTCAGACGAGCTGTTTTACGCTGACTGCCGGCAGAAATACTAGAAATTCCATTGACCTTTTTGGCATCCCGAAATAGAGGACGTCTGATATGGACAAACAGAAACTGTTTCGCGTTGTCTTTCGATTCCTTTTGACAAATGAAAGGTTTTTAACAGTGAAAAGAAGAAACAAGATCAGTAACATTTGTTTAAGTCTGCTGTTTTTGGATCTGTTCATGATAACGGCGGTCTCTCCTTTGTTTGCTTATGTCTGCAATACAAACACCAAAGGTCCTCTGACCGTTTTAATGAACAAACCGGAACCCCTTAAGGATTTTTGGCACCCGGGCAGAGTCGTTACCGTCTTTGAAAACGACAGCGATAAAACGTTGACTGTTTCGCTGAATTATTCAACGCTGGCACCGCTCGAATTTCCGCTTACCCTTCAAAAGTCCAAACAGATCTTTCGGGATAAAATTTCGATTCCTCCGCTAGGGGTTGCTGAACATACTGTTATTATCTCCGCACCTGAAGGGACCTTGTCCGCCCATTATCCTGTTAATCTTGACGCTGTTTTTAAAGAGGAAAACGGATCCGAACAAAAAATCAATGTCGTCTATCCGGTCGAAACAAAACTGCCTCTAAATAAAAATTGGAAGGTTTTTCCTGTGGCCGCCGGAAAAAAATGCGCTCCTTGGCTGGATGCAGATTCCCAAACCGGTCAGAATACCCAATCGAACGCCGGAAAAAAGCCTAAAAAACCCAACGATAATCAACTGACCCCAATTCGTCCAAACCTGGTTGAAAAGATACTGGAATTCGACCTTGATTCCTGTCATAAAAACAAGGCCCCGGCCAAGTGTCCCAAACGATCCGTCTGTATTCAATTGGGAGATCTCGGAATGGCGGACGCATCAATAATCTTTGAATCCAACGGAAAAAAAGTTTCGGTTCAAGGGCTTCGGATATGGCTTGACGGCAAACCGCTTTATGAATGTCAGCCCGGTCCTTTTGTTAAAGAAAAAGAGCAATATGTTTGGACACAAAAGGCCAAAGCTGCCGGTCGGGATCTGATCTTGACCTGGTCCGTCCGTCAGGACAAAGACACTGTTCGGTTTACCGTCGATTGTGATTTGCAGGAATTGATCTCAAAAGTCGAATTTGGTCCTTGGAGCCAAAAATTGGAAAATGTTTGGTTCGGTCACGGATTTCTTGTTAAGAAACCGGCTTCATTTTCAATAGCCGCCGACGCCCATTCTTTTTCAACTTCATATGCCGGCTTCGATTTTGAAAACGGCTTTTCTCTGACAATGGCTTCTTCGTTGGTTCCGGACGCGCTGACCGTCGATCATCAAAAGAAGAACTACTCAATCACCGTTGGAGGAGCGACAATGATGACGATTGTTCCGGGCGATCAATCGTCGGGAGGAGCCTTCGACTGCGCCGTTCGTTATCGGGGGATCTTTGAAAAATCGGCCGCTCCCGGCGTTCAAGCCAAAGCCGGACGCTTTGTCGTCGATGTTTGGAATGGACAATTTACGGAACATCAAAAATTGATTACGGAGGCCGCCGAACGTTACGGCTTGAAAAACGATTTGATCTTTCTATCGCATAACTGGCAGAAAAATCATTATGATCATCGATTGCCCGATGTTTGGCCGCCGAATCCTTTATTCGGATCAAAAGAGCAAATGATCGATGTTCTAAAGACAGCGCGAAAATACGGCTGGTATTTCGGTATTCATCATAACGTCATTGATTATTATCCCGACGCTCCAATGTTCGATTTTAAAAATGTCGCGTTTGATCAAAATGGAGTCCCCCAAAAAGCCTATCGCAATGTTTTTCTTGACGCGCAAAGTTACCGGCTCGCTCCGCATCGGGCCGCGGATGTTTTAGCCGATTCCTTGCGCGAAATGAATAAGGACGGTTTTTTAATCAACTGCTGTTTTGTCGACGTCCTCTCTTCGGGGGCCTCTTATGTCTGCCGCCCTTATTATGATATTAATGGAAAAGCTTATGCTCAAAACAACGCTTCCGAAGGAATTAAACGGGTCTATTCGATTATTCGCGATGTTCAAAAACCTGCTCTTGAAAAAAAGTTCGGGACGGGCGCCCCTGATACGCAACCTTTCTCAATTTCGGAAGGAGGACATGATTTTACTCTCGGCGCTATCGACGGAGCCGACTGTCAGTTCATGAATATCGTTAAAAAATCGGGAGAAAACAACTGGTTCAGAATCTCACAATTTGAGGATTCCGAAAAAGTTCCCTGGTTCGATGTCGTTAATCATCAAAAATATATCCTGCATGGCGCTGGTTACAGCATTCGTTACGAAAGCGGACGCGGTCGGGAACTTCATGGGCTCGAAAGCGACGATTATATTTGTGCCGAACTTCTGACAGGACACCCGATTATGGTCGACGCTTGGACCCGGGACGTCAGAAATGTTCTTTCCGGAATCGTTCTGCCAATTGATCACGAAAAATCTCTTTGGCAAATGGTTCGAATGTATTATTTGGCCCAGCCGGTCATGCGCGAACTGGCCCATAATGATATTGAAAAACTTGAATTCAACAACGGCAATATTCATCAATATGTCGTTCGCTGGACCGGCGGAACTTCCGTTTACATCAATCGGGACGAGAAAGATTGGAAAATCGGCAATGTCATTTTACCGCAATACGGATATTTGGCTAAAAATGAAAAAATCGGTCTTGAATCCAAAATTCATCGTCTCAACGGACGAGTTGTCGAAGAGTCGACTTGGAAGAAAAACAATAAAACACTGCGCTATGTTAATGCGCGAAACAGAAAAGATAATAAAATTCTTCCTGTCTCGCCATTAACACAAATTCTCAGTGCCGATGCAAACAGGCTTAAAGTTAAAGTGGACTGGAAAATTTTTAAAGGGCAGACAATTTCTGACGATGATTGGCAGATCTCGCTTTTTCTCGTGCGCCGCAAGGGATCCGAAACGGCTGTCGGTGAAGATTATCTTTTAAAAACCATTCGGCAAAATTTTTCAAAGCCCTTGGAAACAGAACTCCGTCTTCCCGAAAATATCAGCGGAAAATACGATCTTCTCATCGGCGTTGTTCCGGTCGGAAAAAACAATGATGATCGAAACGACCGAATGAAATTACTGGCGACTTCTTCCTTTTTTCAGCGGTATCATCTTGGTGAAATGGATTTCAGTAAAGATCCAGAACCGATCTTTATTCCCTTTGCTGAAAAGGACAATCCCGATCTTTATGAACGTTTGTTCCCCCCGAAAGAGATGACCGATTTTGGTTTTTGTAAAACCAAAGGGGGCTTTTGTCTTGAATATTCGCCTGGACAGGAAAAGCCCCTCATTCGGCAGCTCCCGGACGACCCCAAAACCGAAATTATATTAAAGTAAAATTATTAAATGTTTTCGCAGGCTTTTTGATGTTCTGTTTTCCGTTGAAACGAAAACGAGATGTTAACATAAACAGAAAACACAACGCTGTCAAATATATAAAAAACGAAACAATTATTTTTGATAAAATTTTACTGTAAAAAAGAAAAGATTGCAGAATTTATTGTTTTTTTACCATTCGTTACAAATATTTGTTTTCCATAATTGACAATTATGTTATAATCATTAAACAGCTAAAGCAAAAAGATTATACGTCTGCTTTGAAAAATAGTTCGATTTGTTTTTTATTTTTACATACAAACGAAAAAGTCTTTCGCTGTCTTTCCGATCCGCTTCGTCGTTTGGTAACTTTTTGAAAACAGTGAACTTTCATAAAACATAATCCTTAAAACAGAGAGATAAAAAACATTTAATAGCGCGAATCCGTTTTTAAAGACAGACAAAACACGTATTATAAAAAGAGAATAAAATGAGCAAAAACAAAGTATCGAAAAAAGATCTGTCCCAAAGTAATCCTTATGAAACAAGCGCCAAACATGATTTTCTTAAAGATGCGATGGAATATCGGGATAATTTCGAAGACGAAGAGGAATTTCAGGAAGCTCTTGCTCTTTGGCCGGTCTGCCCGGATTGCGGACGCCGACGAATAACAACCTGTCCGATTTGTCATGCTTCAGGCAATCTCTTTCCTTTGGCTGATATTGACTATTGGGATCCGGAAACAGAAATAAAACCATCGGAAGCTAAATCTGACGCTCAGAAAAGCTGTTGTTGTCAAGATCTTGATCACCAACAAAACGGCGACCATCAATGTTCCTGTCAAAAGGACGCCAATTCCCCCTGTTCAGAACAAGTTGACAACTCAAAACCGTCTGATCTTTCAACGAATGAAAAAGATTCATCGGATCAAGAAGTAAATCCCAATAAATATGTTTTTTCAACTCAGTTAGGCAACGACCCCCTGGGGATTCGTCCATTCGAAGTTTCCAGTGATTTCAGCGCAAACGATTTTGAAGACAGCGGTGAAAAAGTCATAACCAAACAGACGGAATTAAAACTTGTGGTCTGTCATGTCTGTTCGGAACCGTTTGTTCCAAATTTTCCGCCCCGTTGCGAATGGTGCGGTCATATTTTCGAATCTGGAAAAAATATTTATAAAAAAATCAAACAGAACGAAGATCCCGCCGCCGATGAAACTTTCACCGAAGATCTCGACGCAACGGTAACTCTTGATCTTGATGAATTCCTTCATCGGAAAGTACTTGAAAATAAACAAGAGGAAATCAATCCGAAACTTCTGTTCGTGATCGGACTCCTTGTCGTTTTAGGATGCGCCGCCGCGTTTTATTTTTATAATCTGTTTCGTTAAAATTCGTTCTTCCTGATATTGTTTTCCGGCTTGAACATCTTTTCGGACCGGAAATCAAAAAAGGACCTTATTCCAATTACATTTTGTTTTTTATTTCCAAAGTCAGAAGGGCTGTCTGTTCATAAAGACAGCCGACAAATAAATCAGAAAATTAAAATTACTGACAACAAGATCTATTGTTCAGGCTTACAATCGGGTATTAAAATTTTAATCTGACAGGGCTATTTCTTTTTATAAATTTTTATTTACTTGTTTTTTAGATTGAATACAAGATCGAACGACATGTCAAATGTTGTAAATAATGACACCGATTCTATTACAGATTTTCCGTTTTAACGTTAAAAGAACAGTCGATTCATAAAATCAATCAGCGAAAATTACAGAAAATTAAAAATAAAAGCAACAATATAAAAAGATCCGATCAATAAGTTCAACGAAATAAAAAAACCGGAAGATTTTTCAATCACTTCCGGCAGTCATTGTTTTTCAATAATTCCAACGGGGAACCGCAATTAATCGACTTCTCAATTCCAACGACACAAACGCTTCTAAAACTCCGTATTTTTTAAGCGGAAAAGAAGATATGGTTCATTGCGTTTTTATACGCGTTTCCAAATTAACGTTTTTAAGAAATTGAAATTGGGAATTTGTGATTCGAAACCAATGAATTACTTATCTCGAAAAGTAATTCGGCCGCGATCCATATCATAAGGACTCATTTCAACTTTGACATGATCGCCCGGAACAACACGAATTCTGAATTTACGCATTCTTCCCGCAAGACGGCAGAGAACCGTATGGTCCATGTCGTCAAGTTTAACGCGAAAAGCGCCGCGGACTTCTTCCGTAACAACGCCTTCGAGGACAATAGCTTCCTCTTTTGTTTTTTGTTCTCTTTCTACCAAAATAAACCTCCTGAATTTCGTTTCAAGCCGTTATACCGGCACCAGTTTGACTTTTCCGTTTCACCGATTCTCAACAGGATCGAAAAAACAATCAAAAAATCTTTCTGTTTGCGGTATAATTAGTTTCGCATACGGCAATCAGAATCGTCGTTTGCCGAAAGCAATAACTTGAAAACGACTCTAACTATTTTCCCCCTGATCAAAAGATCTTTATTCTTATAATCGAGGTTGATCTCCAACAACTTTTGGATCTCTCGACGATACGACTGATTCATTTTGTATTCAAAAAACAAAACGATCAACAAACTGAAAAATTTTTATCAGTATCCGTTAAGGAAAGCTCTTTTCAAAGGGACTCGAAGCTGTTTTATACTGCTTCTATTTTAAATTTTCCGTCATTTTCGCCGATTGACTGCGTGAATCGGCTATTCTTTTGACTTTATAAAGGAAAATTCATAATGGAATCGGTACAATACTGCTCTCATTTTAACTTTTCCGCCAGTAAATTTCATGAACGGACTGTTCATTTAACATTAGAACAGTGAAATGAAAGCGCAATCGGTCTCTGGCTGATCTGAGAAAACCTGGGATTTTCCAGGATCGGAAAGATCTCAGTTTTCATAAACCGATTTTCTTTTATCGTCAACGATCTTTCGAAATGCTCAAAAGTCGAAAGACCGCGCGAAAAAAACTTTATTGGGATTATAAAAATATACCCTGAATTAACAAACAACTTCGGAAAATGCTATTATATGCCTGAATACAGAAAAAACAAGGGGGAAAATATTCAGGTTTTATCAATCTTTGAGTTTAACTTAAAATTTTCTCAATAATTTCATAAAATTTTATAAAATTCTAAATTTTAACCCATTTTTGCTCTTTCGCCGAGCGGGCAACCGCGTCAAGCAGATATTGAATTCGGCACCCTTGAAGTAAATTGGGATTGCCCATTTCGTTTTTGGCGATCGAATTCATAAAATTGGACAAGGAAGCGATATGTCCCCGTATCCAGCCATTGGTTGCTTTGGAAGAAGGAAAAACGGAATCAGGCGATTCATAACGGCCACCGCAGGCGATTTTCGTCCAGCCGCTGTCTCCCCCCCAAGGCTGATCGGAACGCGTCGCGTCGAAAAATTCAAGATAGTGAGTATTCATTAACGAAAAACGGAGCGCTCCCTTTTCGCCGTGTATTTCCAATTTCAATTCGTCTTCATATCCGGTCGCCAGCTTGGTCGCTTCTATTATTCCCTTGATTTCGGGAAAATCCGCCTGCCGATGACGCGTCAGAATGGAAATGGAATCTTCCGCCGTTATCTTGACTGTCCGCTGAGCTTCCGACAGAGAATCGGCACCGGTCTTTTTTCGATACGGAAAAGCAATCATCGAATCGGCAAAAACCTCCTCCGGCGCTCCGATGAGAAAATCGATCAGATCAATGACATGAGAAGCAATGTCACGAATAACGCCGCCGGCTTCGCCCTGTTTCCATTTATAAGGCGTTTGCGCGGATATGTTACTTGCATGATAATAACCGGCCCGATATTGAAAAATACGTCCCAATCGACCTTCATTAAGGATCTGTTCCGCTCGTTTTATCGCGTTGAAAAAACGAAGATGAAACGTCATTTGAGATGTTTTTTGATACTTGGTTCTCATCAGACAGTCGAACACCTGATCCGCTTCTTCTTTCGAAAGAACCATCGGTTTATCGCAATAAATATATTTGTTATTTTCAATTGCGGAAAGAAGAGGCACCAAATGCTGATCGTTCGGAGTGCATAGGTGAACGATATCAATTTGCGGATCTTCCGTTATAAACCGGTAATCGGTCGATGAACTTTCGGCACCGGTTAGATCCCTGGCCCTTTCCGCTGTTTCCGGATGAGCAGTTACAACTTTTTTGATCGATCCGAACAAGGGGAGATCCGACGCGTAAAACGGAAGCGCTGTATGCGCAAACGCGTGAACTTTACCGATCATGCCGAACCCGATTATGCCAACATTTAATTTTTTTAACGCCATCGCGGATCATCCTCCAATTTTTTTGACAGTTCATTCACCGTTTCTTCGCAACGGTCGGAAACATCGTTCACATTCCAGCGGTCAAACGGATTCGTATAAAGCTCGTACTGAACGCTTTCTTTTTTCTGTCCGTCGAATTCATCTTCAGCCGGAATCACATTCCGGATCAAATACCAATTTTCATTAACCAGTGCGCGGGTTTTCGAATCGGCCCCCTTTTGACTGATAAAAAGCTCGGTATGGATCTGATCCGCTTTTTCCTGCGCCAAGGGGATCAAACCGCGTTCGGAATCATTTAAGACGATTCCGCGAAGAGTCTCGCAAACATCGGACGGTGAACAGATCCCCTGAACACGAACCGTTTCGTATCGTCCGTCCGGAAAACGCATCATGAGCGGCTGATGAACGCTTTCAAAATAAAGCGGCTCCGGATCTTCTTTTGAAACACCCGCCTGCAAATGTTCGCCCAACGGAAGCCCTCTGCTCCCCGCGAAAATCAAAAGGGTGTTATCCAATATTTTCTCTTCGATCAGAAAATTTAAAAGACCTTCCAAAAGAGTGTCCAGATACTCAACTCCTTTCGAGTAAAGATCATTCAGCTTTTCTTTCAAATCAATGGGAAATTCAGTAATTGTCCGGCCCGTGTATTTTGTCTTGACCCGGTAAAAAGGAACTCCGTTCGAACCGGGCTTCTTTTCAATATTTTCAAATTCGCTGTTTTTCGTAATATTTTCGGCATCACTGCCGTTTTCGGAGATAAAATCGGCTTCGCAATCGCTGTCCGTTTCAAAATCGCTCTCATCTTGCGGAAAGTTCTCCGATTCATTGAGATTTTTGCCGACTTCTTCCTCTTGTTCCTCAGACGCTTGTTTTCTTTCGTCAAGATGATTTTCCGAATCGTCTTTCTGTTCTTCCGATTCAAGCGGAAAGTCCCAGCTTCCGCCAAATCCTTTAAAATGCCCCCAAATAAAAAAAGGGCTGGCCTGTTTGCGGTATCGGTTGATCTGTGTTCCGAATTCGGAAAAAAGATGAAACAAATGAGTATCGTCTTCTGCGCGGGAAAAAGATGGCGCCGGATCTTCTTTCATAAAGATCCTATTGTCAAAAGATCGGTTTTCCGCTAATTCAT
>CAZZEF010000003.1:0-2827 GCA_964652875.1 uncultured Planctomycetaceae bacterium | reverse complement strand
AAACCGTCGGATCATCGGTTATTAACGCTGTTTCATATCCCGCTTGACGGAACTGACCGAATAGCTCCTCTTTTGAACCGTTTGACGATTCTGCAAATAATAAAATTGATTCATCCTTTTGCTCCGGAAATGCAGAATTACTGTTCGCATTATTCGATTGAACTGCCGTCTTAAGACCGTTCGGATCCCTTTCCTGCCAAAATTGACGGTAAATTTCTTTCAAATCGAGACTGTTTGTAAAATACCAATCAAAAAGAACCGACTCTCCCGCCAGTTCGTCCAGCGCGGGAGTCAGATCAAGCGAACAGCCGTAAGGGCCTGCAAACCGTATATTGAACCGGTCCAGAACAAGACATATAATATTCATAAATTTCGTCGATCGATCTTTTTACTCAATAAACTTTTTGGATTTTTTCGAAATTTTTGCCCAAGATTTTGAGAATCCAAATTTTCTGGTTATTCAAATGCTTTACGATAAAACCAAGTGAAAACAATTTTATTATACAATAAATTTACAAAACTTTCGACCCCTGAGTCATTATTGACCGAATTTTATACTGTTTTTATTTTAAATATTCCGTCCTCTCCATCGATTGACAACGTGAATCGGCTGTTCTTTTGACGTTATAACGGAAAATTCATGATGAAATCGGTATAATTAAAAATTTCAAGGTCCGTTGAAAATATCCTGAAAAACGACAGCAACCGCTTTAAAAAACAGATCGAATTTTGTATACTTTATGCTATCGGCATTTGATTCGTTTGGCTTTCTTCAAGTCGGTATTGTGAACCGGCAGGTCTTTTTACCGCAGAAATTGAAAAAGCCGGAACAGGACACATAAATACCCAACGGATCTTGTTGTCAACCATGATTGAATCGTCGGATAACAGAGAATTTATTAAGAGGAACTGCTCCATGAAAAAGTTTGCATTATTACTGTTCATTATTCTTTTGGGAGAGTCCGCGCTAATCGGCGCCAAGGAAAAAAATCTTGAAATTCAAGGCGATTTTCCCGGCGGAAATATTGAAATTGTTTCCGTAAATGACAAGGAAGCCAAAGTGAAAATAATTCCCCGCGGAACAAATGGACATTTATTTTATTGGGCTTTTCGTCTCGAAAACGCTCAAAATCGATCAATAAAAATAACCTTTGAAGACAATACTCCGATTTCAACAAGAGGACCAGCCGTCAGTTATGACAATGGCAGAAACTGGAGATGGCTGTCGCCTCCGAACGCCCCCAATAATTATTTTGAAGATAAACTGGGGCCGGATGACTCTTCCGTCATTTACGCGGCATCAATGCTTTATCTTCAATCGGATTTCGACCGTTTTTATGCTTTGATTGACGGAAAAGCGAATCTTGTCAAAAAAACGCTCTGCGAAACTCCCCGCGGCCGCAAGACGGAAATGCTTCGATTCGGCAATTTAAATGGACAGGGACGATACTGCGTTCTTTTGACCGCCCGCCATCATGCCCGGGAAATGACCGCCTCTCATGTTTTGGAAGGTTTTATCGCGGAAATATTTTCTGGAAGTCCGGAAGGGAAATATCTTTTAGACAATATCGATTTCATTGCCGTCCCGTTTATGGACAAAGACGGCGTTGAAGACGGAGAAGAAGGAAAAGACCGTCAGCCGCATGATCATAACCGCGATTATAGAGAACAAATCTATCCGAGCGTCAAAGCCCTGACCAAACTTGTTCCCAACTGGTGCAAAGGAAAAAGCCTGATCGCGCTGGATTTTCACTGTCCTTATTTGCGCGGTCTTTCTTCGGAACGGGTCTTTTTCTTCTGCTGCAAGGGAGGATCGGAAGAGAAAGAATCCCGCAAATATTTTGATTTATTTGAGAAAATTCATCGGGGTGGAGCGATTCCGTATTATTCCCGATATAACATATATAATATTCCCAATCGGGGCATGTCTCGATCCTGGTTTCAAGAGAGACCGGAAACAATTTTCGCCGCGACGCTCGAATTTCCTTTCGCAAATTCGGACGGTCAGGAGGTAACTCAAAAATCGGCCCGGGATTTCGGCCGGGATATGGCTAAATCCTTAAAAATTTTCCTTGCCCCGTCAATCCCCGTAAATTAACGCTGAAATTTTCATAAAATGAAAAAATTTAAAAAAAGACCCATTATATAATATAAGATTCCCCCCCCTTGTGATGATGGACAAGAAGGAATATAATGGGATTTCCGTTAATTGATCGTTTAATGACTGACTTTAATTATAAGGGGAAAATCATGCGTCGTCTCTTGATCGCTGGTAACTGGAAAATGAACATGAAACTTGATTCGGCCAAAGCGCTTGCCCTAGGTCTGAAGGAAAAAGCGGCTTCTGTCACCGAAGTTGACATTGCTGTTTGTCCTCCAAGTATTTATGTCGAACCGGTTGGTCAGATCGTCGCCGGTTCCAATATCGGACTTGGCGCTCAAAATGCTTATTTCGCAAAAGCCGGAGCTTTTACCGGTGAACTCGAAATGGCCATGTTGACCGATGTCGGTTGCCAGTATGTTATTCTCGGACACAGTGAACGCCGTCATATTTTGGGTGAATCCAGCGAATTCATTAATCTTAAGGTTCGCGCTGCGCTCAAAGCCGGCTTGATCCCGATCGTTTGCGTTGGTGAACTTCTCGCGGAACGTGAATCCGGTGTTACCAATGACGTTATTGAAAGCCAGTTCGACGGATCTTTCTCCGGTGTTTCCGCAGAAGATATGAAAAAATGCGTTATCGCTTACGAACCGGTTTGGGCAATTGGTACTGGCAAAGTCGCCACCCCGGATCAAGCGGAAGAAGTTCACGCGTTTCTGCGCGGTT
>CAZZEF010000002.1:58822-79947 GCA_964652875.1 uncultured Planctomycetaceae bacterium | reverse complement strand
TTTGAATAACTTTAAGGATAAAAAAGTGCATATACGCGAAATACTCAATAATAAACCCGTCCAAATCCGGATCGGTTAAGGGGGAGCTGCCCTCTTTCTCTGTTTTTGTCAGCATTTGCGCGGTACCGTCCCAATGCGTTTCTTTCATAATCAAAGACAAGGCCATAATCTGAATTTCCAGTGTATCAGGGGTCCAGGGAGTTTCAAGAGTTGTACCAAGCAGCAAGATCGCGGAATAGGGTAAATTTTGCATATTGGCAAGTAAATTGCGATGAAGAAATTCATGATTTCGTCCATTGTATCTGCGGAGCGCCTTCTCCAGATCGTTGTTAAAATCGGAAGTATCGGTTATATTCATTAAACAGGTCATCATTTGACGGTATTCGTATTCATAATTATTCATCACATAATCCTCATATAAACAGTATTAAAACGTTCAAGGAAAGATAAAGAAAAAGTGACAGTACTTGTGTTTGTCATAAAGACGACAAACAGTTATACCGGTTCCAAGTTGAATTTTCCGTTATAATGTTCAAAAGAACAGCCGATTCACGCAGCCAATCGGCGAAAATGTCGGAAAATAAAAGCAGAATAAAAGTATACAGAACTCAAAAACGAATTACAAGAGTTTTGTCTTAAAACAACAAAAATTGGCAACGGAGAAGAAAAATTTGGAGAACGAGTGAATATAAAAAAAGCACCGGTGCCTTATTGAAACCGGTGTTGGCGGCAAATGTCTTCCAGGAAGACGACTTAGGATCAAAGACTTCCGAGCGCTCTTTTAAGATCGTAAACTGCTTGAATGGTGTCGTATTTCGCGTGTTCGAAATTGTTCCAAGCAAGAGTTCTTTGAGTTTGAGCGTCAAGGACTTCGGTATGATTGATCAAGCCTTCATGAAATTTTCGAGTGACGACACGCATATTTTCATCGGCCTGTTCGACCGCCTGTTTCATGACATCCAAACGTTCATGTGTTTCATTTTCATTGAGCCAGGCTTGATAAACCTGAAGTTCGACAGCGGTTTTTGCGTCTTCCCGCATTCGGGAAACCGCCAGCGCCTGAAATCGGGCCGATTCTTCTTGGGCTCGACTTGTTCCGCCGTCGAAAGGCATCCAAACCATTGTGACCGCTCCGGTTAAATTGGAGTTAGGCTGCAAGTTTTCGCTTTCGATATAACTGTGCGCTCCGATAAGAGAGAGGTTTGGCATTCGAGTTCCGCGGTGAACCTGTATTTGCGAATTGAGCGCGGAAGCGGTTGACGCGAGCGCGGAGAGTTCGGACCGGCGGCCGACCGCTTGCGCTTGAAGTGATTCCAAGTCGCCGGACAAAGGCGGGATATCGACATCCTGAATATTGACCGGACTTTGGAGCGGCCGCCATAAAAGACGGTTGTAAGCGGCTTCGGCCAGATGAAGGCTGTTGCGCGCTTTGATTACGTCCTGCTTGGCATTGGCGCGAGCAACTTGAGCGGCTAAAACGACATTATTGGTTACAAGTCCGTTTTCAAAAAGCCGGGCGGCGTCTTTTTCATGAGCGGCAATGGTCATTTCTGCGTCTTGAGCAACTTTAAGCAGGCTTCGAACCCGAAGTACGAGCAGATATAATTTGGTGACTTCCGCCTTCAGATCCTGCTGGTCGGTCAACTGACCAGCCTCCAGCGCGTTGGTTGCCGCTTTGGCCGAGTCGATCAGCGCCCGAACTTTTCCGCCTAAATACAAAGGAACAGAAACGGATGTTACTGAATAAACAAAATCTTTGTCCAGCGGTTTGGTTTGTGTTGAAAACGGCATTCCCAAGATCGAAACATTGGAAATAACAGATTCCTGCTCGTTCATTGAAATGGCCGATGTATTGTTAACAACTTTTGGCATTGCCAATCCGCGGGCGGAATCGATCTGCATTCGGCCCGCATTTGTTTTATATCCGCCTGCTTGCAGCTTTCGGCTTTCTTCAACCGCGATTGTCCAAGCCTGCTCCAGCGTTTCCTGTCCGGTCAAAGCCGATTCGCTTGAGTTGGAAAAAGCTGTTCCTGCCGATTCGGGCACGGCAAGAGAATCAAGCGGCTTGTTTTGAACCGGCGGTTGTCCGGAATAGATCGGAGCCGCGGATGATTCTTGACGAACCTGTTTCGCCATCGTGAATTCCCCTGACGCCGGTCTTGCGATACTGATGTTCGGATGACTGGCCGTTACATAGTCGGCAGGAACTGTCGGTGAATCTTTTTCCGATCCAAGGATCTCTTTTTGTTTTTCGGAAATGATCTTTTGCGCGTTCTTTTCTTTTGCGGACGAAGAATAAAAAACCGATCCGCTTCGTTTTGGTCCTTGCTTTTCTGTTTTATCTAATTTAACGTCTGTTAACGGTTTGGTTTCGTTTTTTTGAATTTTTTCAGTATGATGAAACCAGTTTTTAAAAAATCCCTGAGCGTAAATATTGCTGTCCCAGGCGAAAAACAAAATTGACCCGACAGTATATATAAATACTGTCGTTTTGAAATATTTGTTTATCAGATTTTTCATAATGCACCGGTAACTTTGGGTTGTTTTGTTTATTATACCGACGTTGAACGGGTTTTCTCTGCTTTGACGCGGAACTCTTTCTCGTTGCGGTAAGATTTTGTTTTGTTAATTTGCGATAATTAAATATCAAGGATATTTTTGGCAGTACAAAACAAATAATTGATACTGTCCTTAAAGTTTATCGGCAAGATGTTCTTGCTGAATATAATAAAAAGATTAATTTTTTCGATTGTAATGGTTTGGTAAAATATTTTTTTGTATAGAAATGTTTTTTAATGCGAAACAAGAGAATAAACAGAATGAGAAAAATAAGTGAAATTTTATTTTGAGTGAAAATTTTGAGAGGTCAGGTTTTGTCGGAGCCAGATCTCTTGGTTTTCTCCGGGTAGGAGTCGGTCTACTCTCTGCCCGGAGTGAATCAGTAATTCTTTTTGACGTAAAAAATTCATAAGGGAACACAGTTAAATATGTTTACGCACCGGTTGATTTTTAATGAATTACAAGGAGAGCGATTCTCCTCCTTCCCGGGTTGCCATTGCTTTAATGACCTCTTCAGAAACGGTTTCAGGAATAAATTTGACGGATCCATCACCAAGAAGGAAATTGGCCCCGCCGTTATGATGGCTTGAAAAACCGTGTTTATTACCGTCATTATGAAAGCCGCCGTAAAAAGATCCGGAGACAATGGCGGGAATACAGCCTTCTCCCGGGGGCATACCAACCCAGGTCGAAAGATGTTTTTTATCGGCAGTTCGTTCACCGACAAAAATTGTATTGCTCAAACCGTCCAAAAAGCCGTTCATGCTTAAATGGCTGTTATGATAGAAGGCTCCGTCGGTAACAAAATCTTTTCCTTCATGAGTGCCTCCGTGTCCATATTCTTCACCGTTATGAACATTGGTTGTTCCAAGGGATGAGATATAATTGGCGAAGGCGAAAACAGTATTGGTATTGCTATGATGATGGTGTTCGTCATGGTTTCCTTCGCCTTCATCTTCTTCATGATCAAGCAGGCCTGAATCAGTAAGCGCGAAAGTTTGTTCTGATCTTGGTTCAGACGGACAGAAATAGGCAGGCACAAAAGTTTTTCGGGCGATATCATTTTCTGTATCGTTGACCGATTTATTCAAGTTACAGATCGATCGCAAGTTTTGCTGTTCCATAAAGGGGAGGATTGCGGCTCCCCAGCCCCAGCCGGGATCTCCATAAATGCAGGAATGGTTCGGACCTTCATCTGGATCATAGGCCCGCCAAGCGGAAGGAAACGCATTGTTGGAGTCATGATAATTATGAAGGGCGATTCCGATTTGTTTCAGATTATTGGTGCATTGCATTCGTCGGGCCGCTTCCCGGGCCGCTTGAACCGCAGGAAGAAGAAGGGCAATTAAAATTCCAATGATAGCGATAACAACCAATAATTCAACAAGGGTAAACGCTGTATTATTGTGTTTACGTTTGTGTTTTTTCGTTTCACGATTGAAAATTTCAATAAAGTTTTTTTTGTTTTGAACAAACGAAGTATTGTCAATATTATTTAACATGAAACTGTCCTTTATTAGTAAAATATTTAATATAATTTCGAGAGATCTGGTCTGTTTTAAGCTGTTCGTGTGTCCATGAGACCGCAGTAAAATACAAATGCAGCGTAAAAAGATCAATCTGACAAAAATAGATCGGTACAGAATAACTTTTGATTTATGTTCTTTATTGGATCTGAATGATCAAAGACAATAAAGAACAGAAGTCCTGAAGAAGTGATTCTGTTAAGAGAGACAAACAGAAAGAAAAGGGGGGCTTCGTCCCCGATGCGCAAACGCATTCTGTTGAAAGCAGATAAAAGTATTGTCGGTAAAAACAGAAGTCGCCGGTATAAAAAGAAAGATATTACCGGAATCAAACAGGTTCGATTTACTGAAAGAACAAAACAGACAAACAGGGCAAAAATCGGCGGAACAGGTGTCATGCCGGAGATGCTGTTTTTCAAAACAGCAATGATGGTCTGAAGCAGAATGTTCCGAAGCAAAAGAGTCCGTTTCGTAAAAATCGGAGAGATGCGAACAATGGCAATCGTCGTGCGGAAGCAGTAAATGCATTCCATCGCCAAGAATAGCGGGAATGGCAAATACCGTTAAAAGGATCACGGAAAACAAATTTTTCCAGTTGATCTTTTTTATGCGCGGAATTGACATTGGGTTAAGCTTTCAATAGTTTTTATACGGTAAAAAAAATTTTTTTCCGGTCATTCGAAAAACGGGCGATTGTTCCTGACGTTTTTTGGTTAAATTTGACGATCAAATTGATTTTGAACGATAACGTGAAAAAATTCAAAAAACGAAACGCTTTATTCAAAATTTTCCTGTCAAAATAAATTATCCTATTTTGACTAAAGAGATTATAAGTTAATTTACCAAAATCGTCAAGGATTTTTTATAAAAGACGTAAAAAGAAATATTATTGCGGAATTTCCGGCGGACTTGGAAGCTCAAAAAATGATCGAAAAATACGGTAAGCTGAAATTCACCAAACAAACCAAAAGATATAAATATAATGGGACAATAATTTGTTCCTTGATAAACTTTAACCGCTTACCCCTTGTCGGGGATCGAAAAACAGTTAAAATAAACTTTGAATTGCAAGTATTCCAAATACGAGCCAATATAACAAAAAACAACGGGGCGTAGCGCAGCCTGGCTAGCGCATCTGCTTTGGGAGCAGAGGGTCGCTGGTTCGAATCCAGTCGCCCCGATTTTTTCTTCATTTTATTTCTGTCGAATACGTTTTCTTTTTTCTTTTCAGAACAGACGAATCAGTCGATTCACTATCTTATATAACAAAGAGGTGTTAGTAAAAATGACGCATCTTGTCAGGACAGATTCTGATTTTTTGTTGTTTTCCAAAATATGGATATTAAAGAAAGAAGAAACAAAAGTGCAAAGGCGAGTCCGGTATTGAAGAGTCCGTTTTTCAGAAGTGTTTCGAGTTGCGGTCGAATTACTTTTAGTTCGTTCCCCAACGATTCCAGTTCTTTCAGTTTGGCGGCGGCCTTTTCTTTCAGTAAAATTTTTTCTCTGGTGTTTTTCCCTTTGTCCAAAATAACATCGCGGATGACTTCCGCATTTTGGGCCGTCGTTTCGATTTTTGTCTTTATTTCAAGAAGATCTCTGCCCAAATCGTTGAAGAGAACGACTGCCCGAATGATCAAAAAACAGACTGAAGTCAATAGAATCAGCAACAGAATGCTTTTAATTTTATCAAGCGGTAAAGGTTTGTCCATGTTTATTTTCCGCAGGTTGATCTTGTTTTCAACGGTCTTTCAGAAACAGGGAAGCATTACGGCGGTTAAAGGAAACAGAAAAGGAAGTTGGTAAGCGGATCACCTTTTCAATTCACGCGGTCGGGATAACCGCGCAAGAGCGATAACGCAGGAATATTTGATTTGAATTTTGAATGTTCCGCTAAAAATTTCCTTTGTTTAAAACAGGCTTGCGAATTTAAACTGCCAACATTAAAATTTCCGCTGTTTTCGCCAAATGATTTCTTAAATCATTTGTTCTTTTGACAATCGAAGGATAAATTAATAACAAAAATCAGTATCAATGAAAGTAAATAAAAATTTTTTACTCAATAGTATTAATAAAATCTTCAACAGTAATACCGCCTCCGACGATCGGGCAGATATTTTCTTCAACATATTTTTGAATGCCTTCTGAAGCAGCGCCGCAGGCTTGAGGAACCATCCGGACATGATAGCCGAGATCGTAAGCGGTCCAAGCGGTAGCCTGGGCGCAGATATTGGTCAAAAAACCGCAGACGATCAGGTTTTTAATTCCGGAAAATCGCAGCAGTGAATCAAGATTTGTATGAGAAAAGGCACTCAGCGCTCTTTTTCCCGTCAGAATGATTTCATTATTAAGAGGGGCCAGTTCTTCAATGATCTGATGTCCCCAAGTATCTTGCGCGAAAATACGCCCTTGATTAATTCCCTGGAGAATACCTTCAGAATTATTATCATTAACCCAATTTGCGTCAAGAGTAAAGGGACAGTGAATTATTTTACAACCTTTTGCTCGAGCGGCTGCTAAAAGGGCCGAAGCGTTTTTGATTGTTTCATTTCTGGTGATTTCTTCATGAACCGTGTCAAAAAGCTTTCCTTTTTCTTTGCAAAAATCATTTTGAAACTCAATAAAAATAACCGCAGTTTCGCTTGCTTTCATAGTTTGAACTCCGTTATCAAGTATTTGGTGATCTGCTGTTTCAAGGCAGTAATTACAAGTTTATCGAATATTGTTTTTCTTTTTAATTCAGAAAGATTTCCGATTCTCAAAAGCGATTTACCCAAAGTAATTGGATAATCATGCGGAAAGACCGTTCTGTTTACAGGGAAAAATAAGACGGAATAAAACAAAAGACGCACTTCCCGTAATTTTGGGGTACGTCTTTTTTGTTAACGCGGTCAAAGAATAATTTTCATTAACCGACTTATTATTTCAGGACTGTATAAATACAGTCCGAAATTTTTTTCGATTATCTGTAAATAAAACTTCGATCTCAAAACCAATCAGGCAAGCAAACGAAAAGTCCTTGGAATCTATCCTAAATATTGATTTAAAGTAATATTACCATTAATTTCATTTTATAGGATTGATTTCAGAACAGGTCCTTAACATATCCTGTTAAAACAGCGGCCGATCAGTTGAATATCGTCGTTCAGTTCCACCACCATTGACCTTTGGGGAGATTTTTCATTGAATCAATGGCCGGACGTTTTTCAGAAACGGCACCTTCTTTTTCATAAGACATATTTCCCTGTTCCAAGGCGAGATTCGGTTCGATATGAACACCGCCGCCGGTCGGGAAGGAAACGGTTTGCGATCCATGACGCAGAACGTTAACCGCGGCATCGGCCTTCTGGATGGGAATACCGGTTTCCAACGGATACTTTTGCTCGTTTCCGAAGAAGTCCATTTTCCAGTTCGCTTTGGTATAAATATTTTCCTTTTGCAGATAGGCGGCAACAATGGTCATGTCGATCAAATTGCGCAGCGCGGCGTAAACAGGAACGTTTTTCGCGATAAGCGGATACCGGTCGGTAAAGCTTTTCGCGTAAGCTTTTGTCGCTTTGTTGCCCTGACCGGCTCCGACTCGTTTGCCGGAATTGGTTATCAGTTCATCTTCGCCGCAAAGCTGAACGCCGCTGCCGGTGATTTGCAATGAATGATGATCTTCGGACATGACAACGCATTTATAATCCGGCTGGAAATACCAGCGGACCAACCCATTTCGAACGATCGTTGAAGGATTGCTTCGATCGGCGTAAGTTACCATTCGAACAGGAGTCGACTCAAGTCCGATTCCGATCAGCTTCATTCGGTAGTCCGCGGCCGCGAGTGTTTGGGCGAAACCTGTTTTAGGAGAAATGCCCCAGAATTTAACATTTTGCTGGCCGAGAGACTCTTTTAATCCTTTGGCGTAATTGACAACCAAGGATTCATTTTTTACGTCAAATGAGGTGTTGCTATTGACAAACGCCTGCATATTACGAAGTCCCTCTTCGGTTGGATCAATAGAACATCCGATCAGGGAAGCGCCCTTTTCTTCGGCGGGAAACGCGCGAAGCGCAACGATCAAATCACTCAATTTCAAGGTTGGCAATTTCGATTTGTAACCGACAATAGCGCCGTCAGTTCCAATGGTCCATCCTTCGGCCGGACCCGCCAGAATGACATCTCCGGTTTCCGGATAATAAAAGACGTATTCGATCTTTAAAAGTCCGGCGAGATTCTGCATTTCATCGGTAATGATTCCGTTATTGGCTTTAACGCATTCTTCAAGCCGATTAAGGGAAACTTTACGCATGCGTGTCGGAGTTTTCAGATCGGAAGACAGACCCTTGTAATAGGAATCAAGGCGCTTTTTATCCAGAGAATTACGGTCGAACGAAACAGTTTGAAGAAGACCGTCGGCCTGAATAATGATTCCGCCGCCACTTCCGGTATCGCTGCTGCCGCCGTTACTGTTATTGCCGCCATTACTGTTATTGCCGCCGCCCATGCCGCCCATGCCGCCGCCCATACCGCCGCCACCCATGCCACCCATGCCGCCGCCCATACCCCCGCCGCCCATGCCGCCGCCGTATTGAGCGAAAACAGTGGTTCCGGTTAAAAACAAAACAGCAAATACTAGTACTGTCCAAACAAAGGTACGATTGTTCCGACTCATGAACACTCTCCCAAAAAGAATCGTTGCATTAATAAAATAATGGAAACATTATTTTTGTTTATTGTAGTTGTTAACAACAGGGCAATAGTTTCCGCTATTGACTTGCGTTAGGGAAATTTTTTAAATTTCTTATAAAATATTCCTTAATACTAAATAATAATTAGGAAATCTGGGTAAAGCAAGTATTAAGTCTGCAGATCGGGCTATTTTATGCAAAAAATCTTATCTTTTTCCTAAAATTAACGATTTTAAGGAAAGTATCTCCTGAATTATTTCTAAAAGAATTATAAAAACAAAATAAAGATAAATACATATTATATCATAAAAGAAGAGTATATATAATAATATAACAAGAAATAAATAAAGAACTGTTATTGTAAGGAAGGTAAAAAGCGGTATTTATTAGGATCATGAAAAACAGAAAGTCTGTCCTGATATTAAAATGAAAACGGACAAAAATCGATTGTTCCTGTTTCAAATAAATATCAGGACAGATTTATATGGGTAAGCTCAAACGGAAGCGGTTTCCGGGGGACCGGCTTTCTTTTGAGCTTGAATATATTCCCGCAAGGTAGCGGAAAACATCAGCCAGTACCAACCGCTGAAGACCATTTCGATTCCGACGAACAGACCGATAACCCAAAGTCCGGACGAAGGCCAGTGTTTATAGATCAGAACACCAAGCAGAAAAGTAACGATACCGCTCAGCAGTGACCATCCCCAGCCCGGAAATTGTGTTGACAGTGAACCGAACATTCGAAACAGTCCGACGACAATAAAAAAGACGGACAGCAGAAATGTCAGGGTGATGGCGTTGAGCATTGGCGCGTCAAGTAGCATGAAGCCGACAACGAGATACAAGATACCTAAAGCCAAATGCAGGAGAAATCCGCTCCAGCGGCCGGTATAAAATGAGTTGACGATTTGCATGATTCCTCCGATCATCAGAAGAACACCGATAACGGCAACGGTCAAAATGGTCACAAAAAAGGAGGCCCCGATTGATAAAAAACCAAGAACCATCAGAACGGATCCGAGGATCAGGAACGGAAGCCAGCTTTTGGAAAGCTTTTTAATTTCAGGTGAAGTCAGAACGCCGGTGAATCCGCAAAAACAGGCTTCTGTATTTAAAAGGGAGTTCCAGGCTTTGGTTTCCTGCGCACTGTCCGCCGAACATGAAGAATCGGAGGCCTTGCCGCAGGTCGGGCAGGTTTCAGCCGCGGTGTATTCAATTTCCAGTTCCTGTTCCTGCGGAACGGAAGCGGAGCTGTTTTCGCCGCTCGCTTTATTGTTTAAATTGTCTGTGTTGTCATTTGTCATATTTCTTTTCTCCTTGTTTTAAGGCGGTGTTGTA
Source organism: uncultured Planctomycetaceae bacterium (assembly GCA_964652875.1). Taxonomy (GTDB): domain Bacteria; phylum Planctomycetota; class Planctomycetia; order Pirellulales; family Thermoguttaceae; genus JAUNBG01. Next base: position 69,854 of record CAZZEF010000002.1, on the reverse strand, counting down.
AAATATTTTGATAAAAAACAGTTTCGTCATTTCAAAGGTCTTACGTTTGGATGAAACGGACGGTTCAGCTTATGAAAAAGGTTCTCGCTCTATTTTTAGCTGTATCAGTTCATCTTTTCGGTAACAGAATACTCCCTTATCTTGCATCAGAACAATATTAATGAGGCATGCTTTGAAAACAATGGTGACGAAGCGGTTTATTAAATGTTATTGTTCTTTCAGCTGCAATATTTTTCAGTTCTGATCTCACAAGAACAGCCGGTTCACCAAGTAAACCGGCGGAAAATTTAAAAGGTAAGCCGTAAAGGACTAATTCTGAATGTCAATCTTTCGAGTTCTTATCGAAAAGACTGACATGCTTTACTCCGGGGATCTGCCATTTCCCGTCGAGAACATCTTTTTTCGGCTGATAAATTCGCATCATGAGCATAAATTCATCTTTGGGAGCCGGCAGCCAGTTGGAAAGATTTTCTTTCGGTTCTTTATGACTTATCAAAAGATCAAGGCTTCCATCCTGATTGTAAACCAGCGGCATATTACTTCGAATTGCGTAACGGTCAAGACGATTGGGCGTCAAATTGCGTTGCTTGTCATAGATCGTAATTGACCAAAGCAGATCTGCCGGCGGCGTTTGTCCAGCGGGAAAATGCAAGACATAATGTTTGCTTCCAGAGAGAAATTCTCCTTTCTCATCCAAAAGTGTGAATGGATAAAGGATCTGTTCCGGAACATTGGCACCGATGAATTCATTGGCAACTATAGCGCGCCGAAGATAATCGGTTCCGTATCGGCCAAAATTTTCAGGAATATACCAATTATTGACTTTTTTCGATTGACAATAATTGTAAATTGCTTTCTGATTGATCTTGCCCTGCGCATAAGGAGCGGCAAATCGAAGCAGGCTTCGAACATTGGCGTCCGGTGAAATTTTATTCTGACCGACGGAATAAATCAGTCCGAGTTTTTTCAGAAGATCTTCCATTTTTTTATCTTGAGCAGGTACCGGATTAGCGGAATAATATTTGGCGAAATTCGAGAAAAATTCGTTCGCGTTCATTTGCTCAACTTTATCAGCGGGCATGACCGCTCGGCTCGACCAGTCATACCAGAAACCAAGGTGATTTGCGAATCGGGCAGCTTCCCGATGAAAGCGCCGGTCCATATATTCAACGGCGTTTCGGCCCATCTCCAAGCCTTCATCAGCCGCCTTTTTTGTTTCAAGCCAGGCTTTGCCGGTTAAACGTTCAGTTCCCTTTGCGCCCTTTTCGATTTCCTGAACCGCTTTGTCCAATTCGCGTCCGCTCTGTTGAGCCCCTTTTTTAATTTCTGTTTTGACCGAATCGGCTATCTTCTTGGTTTTATCGAGTTCTTTATCGGTATCGGTTCGGAATTCATCCAAAAATTTTTCGCCTTTGTTTTCGATCTTCTTAAGTTCTGTATCCGGTTTAACAGGCACGGGACTGTTCTCCGCCTGAACGGTTTCGAGAATTACTGTCGGAACCTGCTGATTGGCGGGGATCTGCTGCGAATAAGGAATGCTGTAATCGCGATTGCGATATCGCCGATATTGAATAAAGGTCAACGGTGTTCCTGTATCGGTTTCGATTGTTTCATCAATATCGATTTGTTCCTGTTCAAAAGGAGGATTGTCCTTTTTGAGATTTTCTTCAATTAGTTCATTGAGTTCCTGATCGATTTTTTCATCTTCCTTTTTTTCCTCCTCTGTTTCTTCCGGAATGTCTTTGTCGGTTTCGTTTTCATCAATGATTGCCTTGCTGACCTTGGATCCATTGGCATCGTCAGGGACAGTACGATCGTCAGTTTTGGTGTTGTTCTTATTATTCAGCTCACCGGTCTGGTCGTCCTCGTCAGTATCCTTGTCATCCAGCTCATCGGACTGGTCGTCGTCCTCGTCAGTATCCTTGTCATTCAGCTCATCGGTCTGGTCGTCGTCCTCGTCAGTATCCTTGTCATTCAGTTCACCGGTCTGGTCGTCGTCCTCGTCAGTATCCTTGTCGGAGTTGACTTCCTGTTTGTCATCATTTTCATCAGTGTTTTTACTGTTCTCTTTGACATCGTCCTTGTCTTCGTCGCTTTTATTACTGCTGCGAAAATCCTGCTTGTTCTGAACGTTTTTACTGATTTCTTTTTCGGCGGTACCGGCTTCAGAATTTTTGATTTGAATAATTTTTAAACTGCCGTCGGTGTTCTCCAGTGTTTGAATCGCCGGGGAAACCGGTTCTGCGGCGATTTCTTGAACCGCACGATTTCGCGTGAACAATCCGGTCAAAAAGATTTGACTGTTTTCGTATCGGGCAGGCAGCTGACCGGCCGACGGAAAAACAAGCGGCAATAATTTTTCAGTTTTTAAACTCTTCGATTCCGGTTTGATTTTTAAAGGATCTTTCAGCTTCAGTGTATCGGCTGGCAAAATACTCGTATTTGTTTTTGCGCCGGTTCCTTCCTGTACCGGTGATAAAGATTGTCGTTTTTTATTTTCGATTGCGGATTTCATCGTTTTGATTCGGGAAGATCCGGATGCCGTATTTTTGTCTTTTGTGTTTTCATTCTTACTTTTATTGAGTTCTTTTTCCAGCAGTTTCCAAGGAACGATTTCGAATTCGTAAAGAGTTCGTGCTGTTGCGGCCAAGCCCGGATCATTTTCGCTCCGGGGCGCGCCAAAGAGAACGCGGTTGATCAGCCAAAGATTATTGGTCGGAGAAACAATAACTTTGACTCCTTTGGGGCATTTGCCGATTGAAGAAGGGCCCGCGGTTAAGAAATATTTTATTTTTCTTCCTTCGAAGACACCTGACGGAAAGTCGGAGATCTGATTATTGCCAAAGCTGTCAACGACATTGGTCCAGGTATCGATCAATTCCATTATATAAGAATGATCACTTGATTCCGGCATGCAGACCGCTTGCGGCTCGGCGGTCAGATCCAGCCAGGCGGTCGACATGAGTGAATCAACATTGGGACATTCCGCGACTTTGACATGCGGGGACGGAAGAACGGTAAAATACGCCATTTTGTTTTTGGGAGCGAAGAACATGCTTCGCGTCATATCATTCTCCATTGTATTCATCAGAACGAACGGGTAAGCATAAATGTAAGCATCGACAAGATCTTCAAATAAAGTCGAGGCGGCATTTTTTGCGGGGTTCTCTTTCGAAACAAGATTTGATCCCATTTCAGATTGGGCGGTTTTATTTGAACTATTGGTCAAATTTGAATTAACATCTGTCTGTTTTACCGGCGTCTCCGATTTTGGTGAAATTTTGGAGGACTTGGATTCGGAAAGATCCGTTTGAGAGGCGGGTGTTTTTTGCGGGGCAGCCGGTTTTTCCTTTATCTCCGCTTTTTGTGTTACGGAAGGAAGAATCGCGGCTGTCAATGCCTGTTCTCCAGAACGTATCGATGGTTCTGTGTTATTCTTAAGAACTGTTTCCGGCGCTGTACTTTTGACCGCTTTCGAATCAGAATTCAGACCGGCAGCAGGATCCAGTCCCTGCTTTTCGGAAAGATCCTTTCCAAAGACAGGTGCGATTTTCTCCATCGCTTCGGCGAAAAATCCGTGTTGATACAAATCGACACCCGCGACTCCTATTCCGGAAAGAATCAAGAGCGTAAGGAACCGTTTGGCCCAGGATGTTTTTTTCTTTTTCTTCATGTTTTTCATGCAATAACTCCTTTTTAAAATGATTCATGAAAATTTAATGGGAGCGGCCGATCCGGATACTTCCGGAATCCAGCGCACGACAGTGATCCCAAAATTATTTTATTGTTTGAATATCATTGAAATATTATTTGAAGAATGATTCGTCGGCGGTTTTTGCCAGTGGTTGGGCGTTGACCGGCCCCAAGGACGGAAGGGGGAGATCGGAAAGTGTTCGTGAATCCGCCTGCCAAATAAAACCGCCGGATTTTTTCGGGGTGTAAGTAATAACTTCCGTCATAAATTGTCCGTTGAAAAGAGTGTATTTCATCGGTGCGGTCCATTGCGGCCCGAATTGTTCCATTATTCCGCCGCCGAACGATCCGTCTGATCGGAACTCCCAAGTTTCGTATAATTCACTGACAGGATTCCAAGCGATAATCAGAAGGGCAGATCCGGTAGCCGCGCCGTTGGGAAGAAACCGTTCTAATCTGCCGATGAGATAATTGCCTCCTTTATCGGACGGGAAAATATTAATTTTTAAAATTGTCTCTCCCGTATTGATTTCCCAAAAGCCGAACATCCAGTTCAGCGCGGAAAAAACAGAAGGTGCCGTGTTTGTATTTGACGAATATTTCAAATTCAAATCCGCCTTAAGCGGAGCATTGTTTCGAACGAATAACAGATCCTTGTCTTGATGAAAAATGGATTGCCGATTTTCGAGATCTTTTGTCGAGTCATTGGTAAGAAAAATAAAAAAAGAAATGCAGAAAAACAAAACCGGCGCAGCAAGAAAAAATGATCGAAAGAAAGCTTTGGTCAATTTTGTCAAACGGTTCGGTGACTGTTTGATCGGGTTGGCGTTTTGTTCTTTTGAGTTGGAATTGTTTTTCATAATTTATCCTGACGTGAAACAGTCGTAACAGTGTCAAACAGATAGTGAATGCTTTCTTTATTTGAAGGAAAGTTATACTGCTTTTATTTTAAATTTTCCGTCATCCCCGCCGATTGACTGCGTGAATCGGCGTTCTTTTGACGTTATAACGGAAATACATTATGAAATCGGTATAACATCGGAAGAGAACGGGGTTTTTAACACGTTGAGAAAATATAAAAGATAAAAAGGATTAAAGGGTGAAAGATGAAGATATTCCCGGATAAAAATTTTTTAATCCAAAATTTTCCGGTAATAATTATGAATGAGGGTGCATAAGAAGAAGTTAGAACACTGATCAGAAGTTTGATCAAATGGAGATGGAGTCAAATGAAAGTATTATTGGTACGGGAACAGGAAAGTGCCTGCGATTTTTTTGAAGAAAAAACACGGACATTTATACAAATTTAAAAAATACTGTTTGAAAAATAAATTTAAAAGAATTGGAAAGAGATTTTTTGTATTAAAAAGCAAAGAATAAAGAAAGTTTAACGAAAGAGAAGATTGCTGGGTGAACTAATTAAAATGTCTGTTGAAACAATTTTGTAAAAATCGATAAAAAGGGGAAAATTTACGGTCATAAAAATATTTTTTAAAGTTTATAAGTGTTTTTGGGTCTTGACTTTTGGTTTGACGCCCTTTATGATATTAACAGTAAAAGTAATTTACCAGCGAATTTTATATTTTTTACAAACGAAATTGTTAAATTTTTCTCTTGTTGCATAATAAAAATGGATATCTTGGTATGAAAGAGTGTTGATTTGAAATTATGTAAAATTTTTATAAAAAAAAGGACGGAAGATTTAACGCGTTGTTCTAAAAATAATATCAAAAGACCATCATTTTGAAATAAAGATGTCAGTATTGTATATCGCAATTTTTGAAACGGTGAAAAGAAAAATGAGATCGTCATAAAAAAGCGATCTCTTGACGGATTGCAAAACTGTTTGGCGCGGATTGCGGGCAGAAAAGATCAGATTTGAATTGACAACCAATCAAATTTTTTATAAGGATGCAGATATGTTGATACAGCCTGGGAACGGAATTCCGGTCGCTCTCTCTTCCATTCTCGAAGACGAGGGATGTAAAGTTGTAAAAGAGATGGAAATTTGCTCTTGCGGTATTGATCCGCAGGACAAATTTCGAAAAGGACTTTTTGTTTGTCTCGAAAAGGAGTCTTCGGCCGCGGAAGAAGCAATTGAACGGGCACTGATTTCAGGAGCCGTTGCGGTTGTTGTCCGATCAGGACTTGTTGACCATTTTGAGCTTTTTGTCAAACAGGATTTTATTTACGAAGTAAAAGAACCGATTCGAGTTTACGGACGAACTTGTCAGGCACTTTTGGGTAAACCGGCTGAAAATCTTAAATTGATTGCCGTGACCGGAACTTCCGGAAAGACTTCTCTTTCATATGTTCTGGCCGGTATGTTTGCCGCGTCGGGAAATCCGGTCGGTTTAATTGGTTCCATCGGCGCTTATGACGGTCAGAATTTGATTACGGGACAGGAAACAACACCATCGCCCGATCATCTGGCACTTCTTCTGGCGAAAATGGTTCGAAATAATTGCACTCATGCTGTTATTGAAGTATCAAGCAAAGCTTTGGAAGAAGGTGTTTTGGCGGGAATTTCTTTTGACGCCATCTGCCTGACGAATATTCGGCGCGACCATATCGATTATCATGGTTCGATCGAACAGTATCGCCGAGCAAAAATGAAGATCTTCGATTATGCCAAAAAGAACGCTATTGTGATCTGTAACGTCGACGATCGGGTTTCAGAGGCTATTTTGCCGTTGATTAAAAATCCGACAATGACCGTTGGAATGCATCCGGCAAACTGTCTGGTCAGCGGTATGCCGATTGAGCAGGATAAAACCAGTCAAACATTCTATTTGGTTGCCGGTATCGATGCTGTTCCGGTTCGAACGAAAATTATCGGTTGCGAACATATTTATAATTGTCTTATTGCCGCGGCCCTCGGCATAAGTTGGAATATCGATCTGAAAGATGTCGTTCGCGGCATTGAACGGGTTGAATATATTCCCAATCGTTTGGAAAGAATCGATTGCGGTCAGTCTTTTGCCGTTTTCCTTGACAATGCCGGTACTCCGGAAACCCTTACCCAGACGATCTCGACGTTGCGGTCGGTGACGACAGGGAAATTATATTGTGTTTTCGGTCTTCCGTCAGATGAAGAACGAAGCAAACGCGGAACACTTGGACGGATTTTGGAAACGATGGTTGACGTACCTGTTATTTCCTGCGGCAATCAGCGCTCAAGCAGCGACAGTGAAGCCATTGTTAAAGATCTTATGTCCGGAGTTAAAGAAAAAGAAAAAATCAAGAAGTTTTCCAAACGAAAAGACGCATTGACTTGGGCTGTTGGAGACGCACAACTGGACGATACGATTTTGATTGTGAGCGGATGTTCTTCTTCCGAAGCGAAATCGACCAAAGAACAGGCTCTTGACCGTCAGTTTATCCGGCAGTATCTCTATGATAATCAGGCAAGCCTTGAACCGTTCCTGTATTGATTTTATCTTGAATATTATTCTTCTGTTCGGAAATGACACTGACGGAAAGATCCCCGTTTTGATAATAAATTGGGAATCAAAATAACGGTCGAACTCCAAATTTTAACGTAAAAACAAAGTTCTTCCGGTATAAAGTTGAATTAATAAAAAGCCCTTGGATTTCTTCAAGGGCTTTTTTGGCAACTAGCTGACAAAGAGAGAAAGCAAATCGCGTTTTTATGAACGGGGTCCTTTAGTTTATGTTCGCGATATTGCTCCAACGGATACAATATTTCGGTTTCTGATAAAAATGAATAATTGGACGATCAGTTATTCAAGGCGTTGGAAACAATTGTTCGGGCCTCTTCAAGGATTCGGTCCAGATGTTCGCGGCCGATGAAGGATTCCGCATAAATCTTATAGATATTTTCCGTTCCCGAAGGTCGGGCGGCGAACCAACCGTTTTCCGTTGCGATTTTAAGTCCCCCGATCGGAGCGTTATTTCCCGGTGCGTTTGTTAAACGGGCAATAATGGGTTCGCCCGCGAGAAATTCCGATTTGACTTTATCCGGAGTCAAATCTTTAAAACGTGTTTTTTCTTCCGGAGTTGTCGGCTGGTCAACGCGCTGATAGACGGGAGATCCGAATTCTTTTTCAAGTTCCTGGTACAATTCTCCTGGATTTTTACCGGTTTTGGCGATAATTTCTGCCGCTAAAAGATTCATAATAATACCGTCTTTGTCAGTGGACCAGGCAGTTCCATCTTTTCGGAGGAAACTGGCGCCGGCGCTTTCTTCTCCGCCGAAAACAAGTGTTCCGGTGAAAAGACCGGGCCCGAACCATTTGAAACCGACCGGAACTTCGACCAGTCGTTTTCCGAGAGCGTTGACAACGCGATCAATCATACTGCTGGAAACAAGTGTTTTACCAATCCCGGCTTCCGGAGACCAGTTTCTGGACTGGACGAGATAATTAATCGCGACCGCCAAATAATGATTCGGATTGAGCAGACCCAGTTTCGGAACGACAATTCCGTGACGGTCCGAGTCAGGATCGTTTCCGAAAGCGAGATCGAATTCATCTTTATGCGCGACCAAATTCTTCATCGGGTAGGGGCTGGAACAGTCCATTCGGATCTTGCCGTCATGATCAATCGGAATAAAAGAAAAAGTTGGGTCGATCTTGTCGTTGATAACAGTAAGATCCAAATCGTATTTTTGGGCGATGGCCGACCAGTAATCGACCGAAGCGCCTCCTAAAGGATCGACGCCGATTTTTATTTTGGCTTCTCGAATTGCGTCCAGATCAATAATATTTTTTAAGTCGTCAATGTAATCAGCGGAAAAATCAGTTTCCGTGATGAATTCCGGGAGATGATCGCGGTTGACGGGGAGCCATTTGACGTCTCTGTTCCCGTTTTCAAGATATTCGTTGGCTCGTTTTTCCATCCAGCCGGTGATGTCGGTATCCGCCGGTCCTCCGTAAGGAGGATTGTATTTGATGCCTCCATCGGACGGGGGGTTATGAGAGGAAGTAATAATAACACCGTCTGAATAATTGGCTCCGCCGGACCGGTTGGAATTGATAATGACATGTGAGATCACCGGAGTCGGCGTTACTCCATTCTTTTCCTGAAGGACAGTTCTAACTCCGTTTCCCGCCAGTACTTCAAGGGCCGTTTGCTGGGCAAGATCGGAAACGGCATGGGTGTCTTTGCCAAGATAAAGAACGTCGGGCGCCCCTGTTTTTCGTCGGTAATCGACAATGACTTGAACAATTGCCCGAACATGCGCTTGAGTAAAAGAGGTATTGAACGGTGTTCCGCGGTGACCGCTTGTTCCGAAACGAATTCGCTGACCGAGATCGTTCATGTCGGGAAAGCCGCTTTCATAATCTTCCTTCAGTTTTTCAAGATCGATAAGCATATCAGGGGAAGAGAGTGTTCCCGCCAGTTTATGAGTCATTTTTGTTTTATCCTTTTCTGCTGAAAGTATTATACTGCTTGTATTTTAAAATTCCCGTCATTTCCGCCGATTGACTGCGTGAATCGGCTGTTCTTTTGACGTTATAACGGAAAATTCATGATGGAATCGGTATGTGTACGTTAATTATTGAATTATTATACTGCCGACATTTTAGTCTTGTATAATTTTCGCCGGTTCACTTTATGAATCGACTCTTTTTCTGATATCAGAAAAAGCAAAATACGGCAACCAGGGCAGATCAAAGAACAATTCGAATAATTGCGAAATCTTTTGTCCGCAGTAAAACAAACTTGGGGAGATCGAAAATTTTCTCGAATGCAGGTCTTTCATAAATTCGTCAAAGTATAAACAGGGGAGCAAGGCCAAATGATAAATAACGGAAACGATGACAACAAAAGACATCAAAAATAATGTTAAAAAAGGAAGCTGTCTTTTGATCGCTTGTCTTTTATTGTTTGTTTTCCTGATCCAGCCGAAAGGTAAAACCGGCATCAAGTTCTGTTCCAAGATCGAATACGTTATCAAAATCTTCTCGGGAATCTTCAGGAATTTTTTGCATATAACCGATATCAATGAGATTGTAAACAGCGTCTCCGATGTCTCCGGTTTTTTTGATTCCTAAATTGTTTAGGACGATTCGTGCCAAAAATCCGAACTGTTCAAGAGCAAGTTCCAAAACAGCGTAACTTAAATCTTGACCGGTTACATGACCGCTTGAAACTTCGTTTATCTCCGAATCGTTTTGCCGGTTTTTTTTCTGCGCGCGTTCGAGTGCTTCGTTGATAAAACGATATGTTTCAATGGTAAAGCGATGATCTTTTTTTAGTAAGTCAAGAAAATTTCTTGTATGTTTCATGTTTTTAAGTTGTATTTCAGTACTGTTGAACAGTAATATTAATAGCCGCGATTCATGCCGGTTCAATATGATTCTGTTCGTTTTGCGGGGAGAAAACAAAATGTATTCGGCCGGCCTCAGGAATTCGTCTTCGAACCAATAATTCAAATAAAGTAAAACGGCAATAGAAAATTTCTTATGCCGTTAATAATCAACTACTAACGCCGATAATTAATAAACCGAAATTACAGTTTATATTTTCAGTATTTTTATTTTTTCTGTTGGCGAGATTATGAACCGGCCATTCTCTTGGCGTTGGAACAGAAAAAGTAAAATGTAATCGGTCTATGAATAACCGGTATTGTATTATTAATAGTCGGGGCGTTTCGTTTTGGTTGTTTTGGGCGCGATGGAAGGAGGAATATCGTTATTTAAAACAATTGTTGTTCCGGCCAGTTTTTTAACGGTGTATTCATATCGGGCGAAGATCATACGTCCGGCGCTGGTTTGAAGAACACTTGTTACTGTTACAATAACGCGCTCGGCAAGGTGATTTCTTCCCTGATCGACGACGACCATTGTTCCGTCGTCCAAGTAAGCGATTCCCTGGCCCGGTTCTTCTCCGACTTTGACAATATCGATTTCAATCCTTTCATTGGGCAGAAAGACAGGTTTCATCGAATTGGCCAAATCGTTCAAATTGATGACATCGATTCCTTGCAGTTTGGCGACCTTGTTCAGATTATAATCGTTGGTGACCAATTTTCCGTTGAGATGTTTTGTCAGAGCGACCAATTTAAGATCGACCGGCTGATTCTGATATTCAGGCAATTCGGAATCGTCTATTTGGAGTTCAACAGAAGGCATTGTCTGCAAACGGTTTAATATATCAAGACCGCGTCGGCCCCTTGTGCGTCTGCTTCGATCAGCGCTGTCGGCGATATGCTGAAGTTCGGCAATTGCGAAACGGGGCATGAGAAGCGGACTGTCAATGATTTTGGTTTCCATTATGTCGGCGATACGTCCGTCAATGACAACGCTTGTATCAAGAACAAGCGGTCGAACTCCTTTAATGTTCCGTTGAAATTCAATATAAGGAATCATTT
>CAZZEF010000002.1:0-58812 GCA_964652875.1 uncultured Planctomycetaceae bacterium | reverse complement strand
GAATAATAAAACGGAAATCGTTGCATGTTTGCCAAAGAAAACTGATGCCGCAATAGCTGAAGGAGATCAACATGATCGCCGTAATATTTCGTCTCAATTCACTGACGATTACAGTACCGTCCGGACGAATTTCTTCTTTGAAAAACGGTTCGATGGCCATGCCCATAAAATAAGTCAGAACCAATCCGATCAGCATGCCGAAATAAATGGAGGAAAGCCATTGAACCTTTTTTTTCGGAAAGGCCATATCGGTAAAGATCAGGGCGAGTGTATAAAAAATAATACCGAAAAAAACAACTAAATTGGCGCCAGGATTTTCATCGAAAAATCCTCCTGAACGAACGGAGAAAACTCCGATGCCGCTGGCGACCAAAAGAAAAATACATCTTAAAATTAATAATGGCATAAAAAACCTTTAAAATGAATTAAATTTTATAAAACGGAATAAAAAACGTGATATATCAATAAGTGCATAGAGTGAAATGATCGAAAGGCATTTCTTATCCTTCAGGATAGTTTGTATTTTAATTTGAATATTAATGAAGGATTGGGAAATGAATATTAAACAGAAAATTGATAAAAATATTACAATTCGAGTTTCCTCGCAAACACTTGTTAATTATATTATAGTCCATGCATTTTTTTTCGGAAGAAGCCGTAATACATTTTTTAAAAATTTTTCATCTAATAAAATATTGTATTTTTCTAAAATTCGTTGGTTTGAAAGTCAGTGCGGTTGATCTTGGAACCGATCATTTAAAAAAAGGGGAAGAAGCGGTTGTTTCCGAACGAAAAAACGAAAAGTCGTCTTGACGTAATTTTGAAGAATGGCAATAATATATTGGAATTAAACAGGTATTCAGGTATTGGTAAACAAAGATAATGAATATCCTTTGTTACTGGATGGACCTTCAATTTTACTGAAAAGATTATTGAGGACAGAACATAAAATCCGGTAAGGAAATATAATACCGAATCAAACCGCGTTTTTTTAATTATAAAGCATTCGAATAGTTTTGGTTTTATTGTCGTTTGTGCTTGGAAGCAGAGAAGTCTTTCGTTTGTGAAACGGAAGGCCAAAATGAAATCGATTGGCTTGTAATAATTGAGAAACGAAATAGTAAATAAAATGTTTCAATGGAAACTTTGGAGTTTAGTCAGGTGATTACAGCCCAAATAAGCGGTATTTCTTCCTATCTTCCGGATAACAGATTGGGAAATGAAGAGTTAGCTAATATTTTTTCAGGCTGGACGCCGGAGAAGATCGAACGAAAACTCGGCATTAAAACCCGACCCATCGTTTCAGAAGGGGAAACTGCCCTCGATATGGCGGTTAAAGCCGGACAGAAACTTTTTGACAGCGGAATTTGCAAACCGGATCAAATTGACTTCGTTGTTCTTTGTACTCAATCCCCGGACTATTTTTTACCAACTTCTGCCTGTATTTTGCAAAATAAACTGGGCATTCCGGTTCAGTCGGGGGCATTTGATCTCAATCTTGGTTGCAGCGGTTATATATATTCTCTCGCTGTTTGCAAAGGTCTTGTTGAATCAGGACTTGCGAAAAATATTCTCCTGGTGACCTCCGAAACATATTCTCGATATATCAATAAAAAAGATCGGGCCAGTCGTCCTCTGTTCGGTGACGGGGCGACCGCTTCGCTGATTAATGCTGATTTCGACGCGCCGGATCATGACTACCGCTTAGGCGAATTTCATTTTGGAACTGATGGATCCGGGGCGAATTTGTTAATGGTTCCCGCCGGAGCGCAGCGATTGGCAAAATCGGAAGAAACCGCTAGAGAATACACCGACAGTTCGGGAGCCGTTCGAACAAAAAACGATTTATACATGAACGGACCCGGTATTTTTACATTTTCAATTGATCGTATTCCGCCTTTGGTTGAAGAATATCGCCGATACTGCCAGGAAAAAAATATTGAGATCGAATCTTATATTTTTCATCAGGCCAATAAATACATGCTTGACCGGCTGCGGGATCTTTGTTGTATTGATAAAAACAAGTATTTCAATAATATGCTGGACCGCGGTAATACGGTATCAAGCAGTATTCCTATTGCAATTATTGACGCAATGGCTTCGGGATTTTTGCGGAAAGAACAGTTGGCTCTTTTAATTGGATTTGGAGTCGGACTCTCTTGGGGTGGATGTCTGATTCGACTTCCGGAGCATTTTCGTTTTGTATCTTGAGTTTTCCGCCGGGATATAAAATATTTCAATTTCGAAGTGATAATGATAGATGTTGTTAACAATTATTGATAGCCGATTCTAAAAAGTAATCTTGGCTCAATAATAAAATAACATAGCATTTATGCTGGATATTAAAGGTATTGTATATGATTATAGTAACAACAGAATATGTTGCAGGATATAAGATTAAAGAGATGTTGGGAATTGTCAGCGGCAATACGGTTCGTTGCAAACATATCGGCCGGGATATTATGGCGGGACTAAAAAATATTATGGGGGGAGAATTGGCCGGTTATACCGAACTTTTAACCGAAAGTCGGGCGGAAGCAATCAATCGAATGATCGAAAATGCGAAAAATCTTGGCGCCAATGCTGTTGTTGGTGTTCGTTTTTCGACTAGCGCCGTTACGCAACAGGCCAGTGAAATAAGCTGTTACGGAACTGCTGTTGTTCTTGAAAAAGAATAATATTCAATGCGATGCGGTTGTCCTCATGAAATTCCTTGATGAATAAAGATCTTCTATTTTTATAAATGACAGAGAGTTATAAATACTGTTCTCTGTCATTTTTTATTTTATATAATTAAGATTTAACTGCTGTTTTAAATCAACCCCAAAAAAGGCGGTTTGATAGCCGAATAATCAAGGAATAAATGTTCTTAAAAACGGGTGTCCAGGGTAGCGGATAATAACCGGGCCGGGAAGCCAAACAGGCGGATAATTATTAACGTAAACCGGAGGGTTATAATAGGTCGTGTAAGTTGGCCCGACATAAACCGGAGGTGAGTTTACAACATTGACCGGCGGTAGAAAAATTTGATTGTATTGTCTCAATATGCTGGCGGAAGACGGTTCCCGAGCAAAACTTGTGTTCTTTGTTTCATAAATAACAAATATTATTAAAAATAATAATAAGATTCTAAAAAACGCTTTCATTTAACCTTCCTTTATTTGTTGCGGAGAACAATTTTGATCTTTCCGAAATTTTCGGCCTTTCACTTTATTGATCATTATAAGTTTAGCCCGTTGCAGCCGCAAAAGTAAGAAAATTTTTCCGTTTTAATTTTTCGCATTTTCTTCTGACAAGACCGGTAATTTTATAAACAGGACCTTATAGACGGTTTATTTATTATAGACAAATTTTTTTGGGTGTTTCTTTTATGACTAGAAGAGCTGGTTTAAAAGAATTACTCAAAACAGGAAACTTTTAAGTATGTTTATGTCTGAGTTGAAGGAAATTGAAAATACATAAAAGAAAATGGTGTTAATAATTAATATAAAGAACTGTAAACATAAAATGACATTTAGGTTATTAATCGGTCGAAAATAATAAAAAGATAGAGAAAACTGTTTCGTGTTTAATTTAAAGAAAAATTCGAAATTTGGCTATGGCTATTTTACTGTTCCTGGATATAATAGACAATATACACAAACTAAAGGAAAAATTCCTGAAAGACTTGAAAGCATTTGGATAAAACAATGAAGGACTATTTAGCTGAAATTATCGCAAAACTGTTACGCGTTCGCAAACCGCAATTATGTTTTCAGGGAAACTCTCTGATGACCAATATAAACTCTGACTCCGGCAATAATGATTCGAACGGAAAAACAGGTAAAACCGATTCGGGAATTTCAGATAATGAAAACTCGTCGGAAACCGATGACCGGAGTTTTTCGAACGATAACAAAGACGACAGTAAAGGATCTGATTCCAACGGTGATCAGAACCCCCAAGCTCCTGACTCGTCTTCGGACGGTCAAAATTCTGATCAGCATAAGCCGCGAGTGACAATTCATCGCGTTGATTCAGGACATGATAAAAACGGATCTGAACGATCGCTTCCTCCGAAGTCGCCCTTTCCTTCGTTTATAATTCTTCTGGCGGCCTGTCTTCTCATCTGTCTGTTGTTTTCGAATTTTTTCGGAGCGTCGGACAAAATGACTGTTTCCTGGAACGGTTTCAATTATCTGCTGGTTTCCGGAAAGATCGATACCGTCAATCTTAAAGGAAATGCCATTCAGGGAGAATTGACCGAACCGCCTGTTCTTTGGACTGTTCCCAAGATTATACCGAATGGTGACCAGCTGTTTGACAAACTGCTTCGAAAAGCGGCGCCCAAATTAACCGCGATTCAACGGGCCGCGATTATTTCCGAATGCAAAGACGGCGATCCTGATAAAGTCAATAAATATTGGGGCGCACAGTATAAAAAAATCAAAAACAGAAAAAAAGAAGAAAAGACTGTTCCCGGCTATTATGAAATTGTATATAAGCTTGATAACGGCAAAGTAAAACGAACCGGGTATTATATTACTTCCGATTTCAGCTGTGAGATCCCGATAACTGCTTACGCCGACCAAAATTTGGATGAAAAAATTCGAAACGGCGTTAAAACGTTTACTTCCGAAACGCCTTCTGATCGTTCGGGAATGATTACAATGATCATTTCGATCGGGCTGACGATTTTTCTGATTTGGATGATCTTCAGAATGCGACGAACCGTTGATCAGGGAAATTATCTCAATACGTTCAGCAGCAGTCCGGCGCGCCGTTATGAACCGAATTCCGGCGAAACGATCACCTTCAAGGATGTTGCGGGTTTGGAGAATGTCAAGCAGGAACTGGTTGAAATAGTCGATTTTCTAAAGAATCCGGAAAAATACCGCAAGATGGGTGCCCGGGTTCCAAAAGGAACGTTGCTGTTCGGCCCTCCGGGAACCGGTAAAACATTGCTTGGACGAGCGGTTGCCGGTGAAGCGGGTGTTCCATTCTTCTCAATCAACGGATCTGAATTTATTCAGCTTTATGTTGGTGTCGGGGCAAGCCGAGTCCGCGATTTGTTTAATGTTGCCAAGCAAAATGCGCCGTCTATTCTCTTTATCGACGAAATTGACGCGGTTGGCCGGCAGCGGGGAACAGGTCTCGGCGGCGGTCATGATGAACGGGAGCAGACACTCAATCAGATCCTTAGCGAAATGGACGGGTTTACGCAGACCGAGTCGGTAATGGTAATGGCGGCGACGAACAGACCGGACGTTTTGGATCAGGCGCTGATGCGTCCCGGACGGTTCGACCGGCATATTACTGTTGATCGGCCATCGCTTAAAGGACGTGTTGACATTTTCAAAGTTTATTTGACGAAGATCCCTTGCGCCGATGATGTTGATGCCGAACGGCTGGCTCGAAGTACGGTCGGTTTTACGGGAGCGGATATTCGTAATTTAGTCAATGAAGCCGCGCTTTGGGCGACCCGCAATAATAAAACGAAGGTTGACATGGCGGATCTTGAATTTGCGCATGAAAAAGTTGTCATGGGACTCAAACGGGAAGAAGTCATTTCTGACGAAGAGAAACGCAATACGGCTTATCATGAAGCGGGGCATACGATCATCGGCTGGTTTACGATGCGCGACATGCATGTTCAAAAGGTAACGATCATTCCGCGCGGTCAAGCGCTTGGTGTAACTTATTTTCTGCCGGAAGAAGAGCAGCTCAATATCACCGAGTCAAAAGTTCGGGCGAAGTTGGCGATGACGCTCGGAGGCCGCGCGGCCGAACGTTTGATCTTTAATGAAATAAGTGCCGGTGCCGAGAGTGACTTGAAACAGGCAACACAAACAGCGCGCCGAATGGTTGTCAATTGGGGAATGAGTCCCAAGTTGGGGCCGCTTGCCTTCCGAACCGGTGAATCGCATCCGTTCTTGGGTAGGGAAATTTCCGAAAGCCGCGAATACAGCGAAGCGACCGCGCAAATTATCGACGAGGAAATTCGAAGAATTTTGGATGAATCGGATCATCAGGCCGATACTATTTTGAATGAAAAACGCGAGTTGCTGGATAAACTCAGCAGTGCGCTGATCGAAGAGGAAGAGCTTGACACCAATCGTTTGACAGAGATCCTGGGGCCTTCTCCCTTCCCGCCGAAACCGATTAAATAAAATTATCGATCCGAATCGGATATTGCGGAAAAATAAATTCATTGAGACTTGAACGTCAGAATGAAATTGTTTTTCCGCATTTTTTTTAGTCAGATGGTTGACGAAGTGATTGAGACGATACAATAAAAGAGGCGGGTACTATTGTTTACTGTAAGCGACTTGATCAAAATTTTAAGAATTCAAACGGTATTGATTCTGTTGAAATTTTGCCTGATATTCTTGTGTTTGCTTAAAATTTTTATTGTCCCGTTGTCAGCACCGGGCTCTAATACCGTCCGGTGTAAATCGCGAAATTTCAAATGAGAGCAATATAAAATAACGATCTGTGTAACAGAAAGCGGCCGGGGAACGATGAGTGAAAAATTGAGACGGTTCGGACTTGAACCTTTTGTTGTTCTGCTTTTTATAATGATCCTGCTGGCTTGGCTTTGTCCAAAGATCGGAAGTGGAACAGATCTTTTTTCTCTGCATACTGCCGCCGCTTACGGAATTTCCGCCATTTTTTTCTTTTATGGACTGCGAATGGACTGGCCGGAGATTTGGGCCGGCTTGACCAATTGGAAACTGCATTTGGTTGTTTTATTCGGAACGTTCGTTTTTTTCCCGTTGCTGATCCTTATTTTTATGAAAGTCTTTTATCGGATCCCGACTCCGGAAGATATTACTGTTCTGATTGCGGAAGGACTTGGTTCTGATCAGTCGGTCAAGACTGGTTTATGGCTGGGAACTTTTTTTCTGGCTGCTCTCCCTTCGACGGTTTCTTCGTCGGTTGTAATGGTGAACATTGCCCGCGGAAATGTAACAGGCGCCATTTTCAACGCCAGTTTATCCAGTATTTTAGGGGTCTTTCTAACGCCGCTTTGGATGAGTATTTTCATTACCGGCGAGACAGGCGGACATGATTTCTCCAAGGTTCTGTTTAATTTGATCTTGCAGGTCCTGGTACCCGTTCTTTTGGGAATTTTTATGCATCGGTGGCTGGGATCGTTTTCAAAACGCCATAATTCGGCGCTCAAAAAATTTGATCAGGGCGTTATTCTTCTTATCGTTTATACCTCATTTTGTCAGTCGTTTGAAGAGGATATGTTTTCCGGACTTTCAACGAAATCTCTGCTGATTTTATGTGCCGCGATGGCTGCGATTTTCTTTATCGTATTCGGTGTCATTTCGCTGATCTGTCATTTTTTGTGTTTTAACAGGGGCGACCGGATCACTGCTTCTTATTGCGGATCAAAAAAATCGCTTGTTCACGGAACCGTCATGTCGAAAGTTCTTTTGGGGGATCCCCGTTTGGCAGGTATTCTTATTTTACCAACAATGATTTTTCATGCGCTTCAGTTGATTATTTTAAGTATCATTGCGCAGAAAGAGGCCCGCCAGCTGGAAAACGATTTGAAAGAAAAAGTTCCTAATAATACAAAGATAAAATAAAAGAGGTTTGTTATTAAGTCAGGATCCCAAAAACAAGAAGAGGGTCGGAAGATATGCGTCGCGGTTCCGATTTTAAAAAGGGATTATCCGCCGCTTGCGGTATTTCGCTCCGGAAAAATTGGGGAAAGAAACGGGAGAACCTTCTCCAATAAACGGAGGGGTATCTTTTTCTAATGATGAAAAATTATCAACGTTCTTTTCTTCGCGATATTTCTAAAAAATTTTAAAATTCTAATAAAGACGCTTTTTTTCATTTTCTTTTTTAGTTATACTGTAAAACATACAGATGAAGAAATTTTCGGAATTCGGCGAACGGTTAATGAGCGGAGGGCCTTGATCAATTTATATTGGATCCGATTGAACAGGAGACTGTTATGAAAGACAATTTATCGAAAGATTTGTCCGGGAGCAAAAGTTTTTCCGAGCCGGCGGAAAAAACTTGCTGATGTCCTTTCGACGCTGAATTCTTCTGTTATTTCGAATTATTTATAAAATGCCTGAAAAGATTGGAAAACAATGTTATTTGCCTGTTGTCGATTGGTTGTCAAATAGTATCCCCTGTCAGGGAAATGGGGGTGATGTTCAGGTGCTGTTTCGTTTTATTCTCCAACCGAAAATCTTCCGGAAACGAAATTCATCAACGGATAACAGGTATTTACAGGTCTGACAAAGAGTCTTTTCCGCTTTATCGCAATTTTATCATGTTTGTTGAAACGGCGATTTTGGCAACGGGCGATTTTACGAATATAAAAAATGGGGACGTTTCAACGGGTATCGCGACGACAACCGGTTTGACGAACTTCCCAAATGTTTTTGCATGAATCGATTCGGACACTTTGGAAGAAGAATTTAACCGCCTCATTTCTATGGGCGGAACATTTTAATATTGTTGCAAAAGAATTTCCAAAATATTCGGAAGTTATTTTTGAGAGTTTTCAGCGATCGGTCGACAGCTGGCGCTATAACGACTCCGCACCATTTCTGGCGCTTCTTTACGAACTTGCGCTTCAGTTGAATCGGACGATTGATAAAGGGAATTGCCGCGAATATTTGAAATCAAGACAGGGAAAAAACAGAGCGGCAACGTTCGCCCGAGATCTTTTGAACGTGACAAAAATGGAAAGTAATGCAGCAACAAAAGGGACCAGGAAATGGTCAATATATTAAAACAAAAATGTTCAAGACGTCGATCAGTCGGACGGTAATTAATTTTGGGAATAATTGAAAGGTTCGAAAATACAGATCCTTCTCGAAATTGGAGAAAGAAAATGTCTCGGAAGATCAGATTATCGGGTTTGAAAAATGTTGTCCAATCGAATGGAATGTTCAGACACCCGGTGTCCGCGTTTGGAGGGGTCATTTTTATTCTGGCTTGGAATATTTTGGCCTTTGTCGCATTGCGGCCCGATTGCGCGGTTATTTCATTATCTTCTCGGCAAAACGGCTGGTGTATCGAATCGGAACCGACAGGAAATGTTCGGAAAACATTTCGGATTACAAAAAGTTTTTTCCCTAAGGGGTATGAAGGGGAGTATCAGTTCAACGGGAAAAAATATTCTTTTACTTGTAAGGGAACTGCTGCCTCATTTTTTAATGCTGGGGACAAAGTACAGATGGAGATCTATAAAAGCTGTCCCCGTTATGCTCGAATCAAGGGGACTCTTGTCGGAACAACCCAACTTGGGCCGGAAAAAGCTCTTGAGGTTTATCTGTATTTCGGCAGCGTTGGTATTCTGTTTCTGATAGTTGCCTTGGTGAATTTTACGATAACGCTTTTGCGATACATAGAACGAAAAAACAGAGAGAAGCAGAGGTTTCTCTCCAGTAACGGAAAGACAGGATCGCACAAAAATGAAAAACGAGAAAAAGCTTTTATGTTTTTTATGTTCACCTTGACTCTTTGGTATCTCTTGGTTATTGGATTGTTTTTAAGAGAAGAAAAAGCCGCGGCGTTTATCTGCGCTGCAACCGCATTTTACGGAGGACTTACCGCAATGGGCGGGAATGCCTGTTTTTATCAAAGAAAGAAAAAAGAGAAGAATGAATTAAAAAAAGAATATCCTGTCGAAATAAAAATATTTTGTTATATTTTACTATTGTTTTGTTTGCCGCTTTTCTCGCTTTTTATTCTCCAGCCCGCTATTGGAATATTTTTTCTTGGCTTCATTTTAATGATGATTCAAATTGCCCGCATGTCCGTTATACCGGACTGAGATTGAAAAGAGTCGTTCGTAAGTATAAGAAACAGGAAAAAATAATGTTATACTGGTTCCTTGTTGAATTTTTCATTATAACGTACAAAGAACAGCCGATTCACGCAGTCAATCGGCGGAAATAACGGAAAATTTAAAATAAGAGCAGTATAAAAGTAGTCTTGAAAAAACGCTATTAATAGAAATCGTTTTGCCAGGAGCCAGTTTTACTAAACTCAATATAGAACGGAATCCGTTTCGAATTAATTGGGTAATAGGGGCGGACCAATAGTGCTGGTTAGGTTTCAAAAAACGATTGGGTATCCTTTTATATCAGGCGTCAATCAAACAGTACTTGACTTTGTCGGGTAATTATGGAAAATATATTTAATCACTGCAAACGGGAAAAGGACAGAAAACCGAATGGAAGGAAATAAAAAAGAGTTAAGACCGATTTTCTTCAAGGGTCGGAGATCCGACGGAATAAAAAAGAAATCCTTGAATTTGTATTGATCGATCGTTCTGCAATGTTGGCTATAAAATATTGAGAAGTGGACTTGTTTGTAAGGTCATAGATGTTATACCGTACTCCTTTTAAATTAATTAAATTCCTCCGAGTGATTGCGAAAAACGGTTGTTTTTTAGGGTTAGAATGAAAAAATCATAATACTATCGGTGTATATTGTGTATACACCGATAAAATTTTACTTCTGTTCTCCTTTTTTACGGTCACTTCTTTTTTTGTAAAAATAGAAGTGATTGATTGAGGTGAAATAGCATTCGTCAAATAATATTACTTATGAAGAAAGAGTTTTTGCAATGTCATCAGAATCGATTTCGGACTTTACGCAGGATGATAACGGAGCATGGATTATATGGAAATTTCCCGCATGGCAGGATTTTATTCAAGAACAGGAAGAATATGACGAAGATAATCCGTTCTCCGGTTTGATAGTGGATTTGGGGCATACGGAAAACAATGCCGTCCCCAATGAGCTGCTGACTGCTCAAAGGGCAGCTTGGGAATACACAAAGACAAATGAAGAAAAGATCAAAGATGTGATCCTTCAAGATCTGCATGCATTCTATCTAAAATACCGTAAATTAGAAATGAAAGTACTTGAGGATCTATATGATTTTGGAGAAGATGGCGATTTTCCGGAATTGAGTTCTGTCAAAGGACTTGGCCGCATCTTTTATTTTTCAGGTATCACCTTGACCGATGTGGTCCGGGACGGTATTGCTCTGGTCGGATATTCGTTCGAAACAGAATTAGAGGCAGAGCATGGAATAGGTGTAATTACTTGTCGGGACAAAGTTCTTGGAATCGGTTTTGCGGACGTTGCTTACTCGGGAGATCTTTCCGGCTGCTGGACTGACGATGATTTTGAAAGGCGGTTGGAAATTGAAGAGTAATGGAGAACGTTCGAAATTGATGTAAAATGAAAAAACGCTTTCAATGTAAAAAACGTTCCTGTCAATATTTTGTATTGCGCGTTGAAAATGTAAATCGGCGGTTGAGACATACTTGTAATTGGAAATAAGCATAAGTTCGAAAATTCTAAAAACGCCCGTTGATTCAATTAGTCGAAAACATAATGCGACTTAAATAAAAATAATTGTTGCACTAGGATAAAATGAAATTAGAAAAAAAGAGAAAGTATCAATGAATTCAGAATATGAATGGAAAGAACAAGACAACGGCATCAAAATTACAGGGTACATCGGCACCGGGAATAATCTCGTAATTCCGGCGGAAATTGACGAAAAAACAGTAACGTCGATCGGTCCGAAGGTTTTTATGAACTGTGAATCCCTAACGTCGGCGGTAATTCCCGAAGAAGTAAAAACAATTGGAAGAAACGCGTTCAGATATTGTTCGTCTTTAACATCGGTGACTATTCCTCAAGGGGTAATGACAATGGGAGAAAACGCATTTGGCGGCTGCGAGTCTTTGTCGTCAATAGAGATCCCCAAAGCTATGACCAAAATAGGACGGGGAGTGTTTTGCGGCTGCGCCTTAAAATCGATAATTATTCCTCAAGGGGTGACGATGATTCAAAAAGATGCTTTTAAATACTGTTATTCTTTGAGGTCGGTGGTTATTCCCTCCAGCGTTGAGAAAATTGATAACGATGCGTTCGCGTATTGCGCGTCCTTAACAGAAATAATTATTTCCGAAGAAAATTTGTCTTATACGGA
The DNA here is from genome assembly GCA_964652875.1 of uncultured Planctomycetaceae bacterium. GTDB lineage: Bacteria > Planctomycetota > Planctomycetia > Pirellulales > Thermoguttaceae > JAUNBG01. The sequence continues at coordinate 46,838 of CAZZEF010000002.1, read as the reverse complement.
AAAAGACGGCATGCTGTTAAGTCGGGACGGAAAAATTCTTGTTGCCTGGCCGTCCGCCGAAGGAAAAATAGTCATTCCCGAAAATGTAAAGGAGATTGGTGCCTGTGCGTTCTCTGGTTGTACCGGTTTAAAATCGATAGAATTTCCTCAAGGGATAACGAAGATAGGGGAACACGCATTCAATGATTGCAAGTCTTTAAAGTCAGTTGAAATTCCCGAAGGTGTTCAGGAAATTGAAGAAGGAACCTTCGAGTCCTGCGATTCCCTAAGATCTGTTGATCTTCCAAAAGGTGTAACAAAAATTGGAGATAACGCGTTCCTTTGTTGCGGTGAATTTATTATTACCGGTGCGCCCAATTCCGTTGCGCAAGAATACGCAAAAGAAAATGAAATTCCGTTTATGATGAAAATTCCTCCAAAATAACAGCGTTTATCGATTCCGGAACAGCGACGGACTTTCCCGATGATGAAACATAACATTTAATTTTAACAGGACAGAATTCTGTGTCCCATTTTTCTTATCCGAAATACAGAATGAACCATATTTACTGAAAATTTACAGGAGACTCAATTTCGATATTCTGAAGAAGAGCGACTTAACGTACATGGTTAATTCCATTCATAATCCCCATTTGGGAAGTATATTCACCTGGGGGTGTGACTTAACGTACATGGTCAATTCCATTTATCTCCATTCAGTTAAGATTCTGTTCGATACTGGTTCCTTGTTGAATTTTTCATTATAACGTACAAAGAACAGCCGATTCACGCAGTCAATCGGCGGAAATAACGGAAAATTAAAAAGGAGTGCAGTATAAAATAACGAAAAGCGCCGTTGTGACTGTTTATGACAGAAATCCGGCGCGATATCAGAACAGAACAAGCAGTTTTTGAAAATTACTTTAATGGAAGTACCGGGCGGGATTCGAGGGAAACCGGTCCAAGAAGACCGGACGAAAGCGGTTTGTCGTCTTTGTTCCATCCCTTCCAGGAGGACCAGGTATAACGACCGTCGCCGGAATTCGGAAGTCCTTTGACAACCCAATCGGGCTTTTCGGTTTGATTGGCGGTTGGGTGAAATTCATCGCCGATCAATCGATTGACCCAAAGATTGACCACCTTGATCTCCAGAAGATTATTGCCCGGCTTGAGCGCGGAGGTAATGTCCATTGAGAAAGGCGGTGTCCAAAGAATACCGAGATCCTTTCCGTTGACAATGACCCGTGCCAGATTTTTTACTTCCCCAAGATCAAGTAAGAAATGTTTTTTGGTTTTGAACTCGTCCGGAGTAAGAGAGACGGTTTTACGGTAAACGGCACTGCCGGAGAAGTATTTGATTCCGGATTCCGGTCGATCTGACCAGGAAACCAGTTTGCCGAACGGAATTTTGCCCTCCGGCGCGCCGAGATCTTTGGTGAATTCAACGGTCCAATTGTCATTCAGGGAAAGTACGTTTATCGTTTGAGAACAGGAGGCAGAAAGAGTTTTGCCCGAGGCGAGTTTAACAGCAAAGGTTCCGGGGCGGGTAAATTCCGCAGACGGTCTGTTGCTCTCGGTAAAATAATTGGCGATAAAAGCGTCTTCCGGAATCAGAGGGAGATAAATACTCGTATGTTCCGGATAAATGCCGATCTTTTCTTTTCCGTTGATTCGATAATGCAGCAGAAGTTCTTTGAACTGATCCGGGTAAGGGTCCCTGCGGCCGAGTGTATTGTTTTCGACTAAAAGTTTCAAGCCTTCCTTGTCCATCGCCTGAACTACCCGATCCAAAACATCAACACCTCCGGTATTATCGCCGCGCACCCGATATTTGGCTTCAAGTATTGTCAGACTGTTATTTTTGTCTGGTTTGATTTTTCCTTCGATCAGAGCAACGGGATGATCTTCGATCTGTTTTTTTGAAAAAACAACAAAAGTCGATCCGTTCGGAGCCAGTTTGACCGGGAGTTCCGTTCGTCTGTTTTCGGTCTGTTTCCAAAAAGCAGCGGGCGAGATTTTTCCGGTCATTGGATCCCAAAATTCAGGAGTCATTCCTGTAACACGGAAAGAGCAGACACCAAACGAGTCGTCGTCCGATGTGTTCATAATAAAATAGATCCGCTCTTGTTGTGTTTCGCGGGAGATCGTAATGAAATTCGGATTAACGCTTTGGAAATCAGGGGCTATTTTGGCCTGTTTCAAGGCCGTAAGTGCATCATTCGTTTCAAGGAAGGTTCGATATTTTTTATCGATCCAAATTGTTTGAACAAGATGATTGTATTCCGTAAGATCTTTTTTATCAGCCAAACTGGGTGAACCAAGCGGTTTTTGACCGGCGACAAACGCGCCCTGATCGAGCAGATCTTTGACTTTGCGCAGGGTTGCCAGCGATGGATGCCGTTCTGATCCAAGGAAAAAGACATCATAATCCAGCGCTCCGTCGATATGAATTTTACCGTTTTTAAAGGAGAGGCGTTTATGAATGGTTTCGGCATCGCAGTAATCGAAATCGTAACCGGCATTGGTTAACTCCTTTCGAATACCGCAGGCGTTCGGACGGCTTTCACCGGCCAGTATGAGAATTTCCGAAGTGCTGTGACCGCTTTGCAGAAGGAACTGACCGCGCGCCATATAATCCATCCAGCCCTTTGATTCTGACCACCAGGTATTGTTGCGGCCAAAATGAGTTCCGTATTGCATGAGCGTCATGCCCGGTTTGGCCTGTCCGTAAGGCTGCTGGACGTAACTGTGAAGGATCAGGAGGTTGACACCTTCGATCCAAGCCATGTCGCCGTATCGCTTGAGCTGGCGGGGATCCTGCTGCCATCGGCCGGGACCGGGTTCCGCGGTGAATGATTCGGCTCCGTTGACGGACTGACCGTGAATACGGGCCGCGGACGCGGAGTAACGGGATCCCAATCCATTACCGCCAACCCAAAATTCAGTTACGGCGAGCGGTATTTTATGCGCGCACTGTAAATCGTCAAACGGGCCGTTATACGATTCGCAACTCGACATAATATTATTGGCGTTGCAAAGTTCATAAAAACGGTCATAATAATTTTCGACAAAACAGTCGGAAACGGTTCGCTGGAAATCATAAAGAAATGCGGCGGAATCGGCGCCCGATCCGATCATGTATCCGAACAGTGCAGGAAAATATTTTCGCATCGAATATCCGCGTTTGTTTTTGAAAATATTTTCAAGTTCGAATGTCCAGTTTTGTCCGCCCATCTCGTAACTATCGATAAGACAGACGCGGAGTGTTCCGTAAGGATTGACCTGATTAAGAACCGGACCCATCATGTTTTTCCAATGCTCTTCAATTCCGAATTTGGCCAGCTTGTCGCATTCGAGTCCCCGCATGTTTTTATGAGCCGGTGCGCACATTTTACCCAGCGCGGTGCATCCGATTCGCAAAACGACATAATTCCCGATCGGAGCGTTCCAGTCAAGCGATCCGTCATTCCGCATCTTGTCGGAAAGATCGATCACATCGTTCGGGTTGATCCCTTTTTCATCAGGTCGAACTGGTTCCTGATAGCCGAATCGGTCTGTTGAAGAGTTCTTCTGGTCGATATCGGCGATCATTGAATTATTGAAAAAACGAATTTTGCTGACCGGGACGGGAAATTCCTTGCCGGTCTGACCGGTAAAATGAAGGCGGAACGTTTTCGCTTTAACGGGAGATCCGTCCTTTTCGGCGAGATCAAGAATTTGCCAGGTGTTCGGGTCGCTGTGATTGAGCCAGCCGAATTTTCGAAGCCGGAACTGACCAACTTCACGTGTCTTTCCGTATTCGTCGACGGCGTCGATTTTACCGCCAACGTTTAACGAGGATGTCGAAAAAACGATTCCAATTGAGTTGGCGGAAATTTTTTTATCGAAGCGGCATTCAAGATCGGCTTGGGTTCCTTCGCCTGCGACAGGGATCCGAAATTGGGGCTTGGTGATTTCTTTTCCGTTAAGAACGATTTTCGGTTCGAACGGACCGTCTTTTACCGGAACAGCCAGAACAGCAACATCGCGATAGAAATCAAGCCGTGTTGGAGGCTGCGGCAGTTTGATATTGATCTTTTGTCCACCGGTCAAAAAAGTTTCCGAACAGACGAGTCCTTTCATCGACTGTTCGGGAGTGATCCAGGGACCTCCGCTGGATGACCATCCGGGACAGTTATGCATTCCGAGAGTCAGCCCGAGTCGTTTGGCTTCCGCCGCCGCATAACGATAGAATTCAAGCCGTTCAGGAGTCAATCCGATCCCCTTGCCCGGTCCGCTGACGAAGAAAATATAGGCGCGGTCGATCCCGACTTTTTTCATCGATTCGAGATCGGCGGTCATTCCTTCTTTGTTGATATCGTCGCTTGTCCAATGCCACCAAACTTCCGGTTTGGCGCTCGCGGGGGGAGTTGTAAATCCTTCCTGCAACGTTTGAGCCTGACAAATAGAACAAAAAAGCGTCAAAGCAATCAGCAATAATTTTTTCATTTCTTTTTTCCTGAATTGATATTTGATCAAAATCGCAAATAATTAGTTTTGAAGATGTTATCAAGTTTTCATTATGAATTTCCCTTTTCAATGTCAGAAACAGCCGATTCATGACGTCAAACGGCGGAACAATCGGAAATTAACAATACGGTCAGTATATAATCGTCCGGTCTGACAGATAATGCGGTTCTGTCCGTATTTGATTCGGAATCAGGACAATCTCTTTGTCCAAAACTTGATTGAGAACGCAAACAGAAAGATTTTTTCGTAATTACTTCTGAACCTTGTTTGTCTGCGAAAGATTTTTCGAAAATATTTCGCGAAACCGGACGGAACGGTTTATTATGCAGCCGGTATTACTTCTTTTTGATCAGTTAATTTTGCGAAACCGGTAATTATTTGTCGTTGGAAAATGAAATTTAAATTCAACCGACTGAGCTGGATCTATTGTAATACCCAATGGGGGAAAAGTCAATTATGTCGATTTTAATATTAGATTTTAAGTATTAAACGAACCTCCGATTTACGCAGTTAATCGGCAGAAATGACGAAAAATTAAAAGAGATCTGTATAAAAGTCCATCCTGAAATTAGTTCGAAAGAGAAAAGGAACGGTCTGAAACGGGGTTCAATTTTTCAGGACAGACTTTAAATTTATATGTTCGGAGTCAGTTAATTCTATTTGGAATTTTTATCAGGAACAAAAATATACTGCAAACTCAGCCATCCGTTGCTTGCAGAACAGGCGACGGGCAGAAAGAAGCCGGGGCGCAGACCGACTTTTTCTTTTGAAGGTTTATCAGCGGATTCCTTTTTCTGACGATCCTTTGCGATTTTTACGGTATCAATGGGATTGACTTCTATTTTGTCTTTGAGTGAAGGACCGAGTTTGTCAAGAATGAGCGTTCGAATCGCCTGATATCGGGCGGGAATGATTTGACCGGGGGCAAGATCGCCGGGGCGCGCGTCCAAAACGGTTCTTCGAATGACAAAACCTTCTTTTGTTTTTTCAATTTTATAGACAAATTCGATAGTCAGTTCCGGATAACTTTTATCGTCTTTTTCAAAGCCGTCCAAGTGCATGACCGTTTTTATTTCATTATTCGCGAATGAAACGTCAATTGGCAGGTCACTGCTGAAAATAAGCCAAAGAGGGGTGTCTGTTGTTTTCTTGTCGTTGTTCTTTTCGGAAGTAAAAACAGCGGAAAGCCGTTTGGCGATATCCTGATCGGAAACGCGTTTACCGGAAAAGCTGTTGAAAAACGCATTATTAATGGCGCTGACATGCAGAGACAGATCAACATCGGAAGAGGAATTTTTATCTTTTGGGGGAAGAAGATCGTTTTTCGGAAGACCCAACTGGGTTTTGGAGGCGAGCAAGGCAGACCAGAATAGATTCTTTTCGGTAGTGCTTGATTTGATAAAGCGCGGAACGAAATCGATCTCATGAAGAAATTTATAAAATTTCAGGTCCAGATACTCTTTGGTCGGCGCGATTCTGGAATCAACTTCTCGATCCAGACGTTCGGAAAAACGTTCCTCCATCCGGCGCTGCGATTCCGCTTTGGAATAAGGTTGTTCTTCAGCAACACGCTGTTGAATAATGTTCCAACCCATTGTCCGATCGGAGAAAATTCCGGTTATATTGGAATTCATGCTCCCTTTGACAATGGCGGGCATTGACGTAATATAATCAGAGAAAAAAATCGATTTTTGCGCATACATGGTTCCTGTATTGTCAGACTTGACTTGAACGCTGTTTTGATAGGCGGAAGTTTGCGTATTGACCGTTGCGTGAATGACGATTTTAATTTCAGCTTTTTCTTCATTGGGAACATATTGAGCGTCAACTGTTCCGGAAACGGTGCCGTTGCCGATAACCTGTGAGCCGCGGATGTATTCGGAAACTTCAATGTTTTCATTGATGCTCTGTTTTTTGTCTTTTCGCATTAGTTTGTCGGAAATGACAAGACGACAGTTCGGCTTGGAAAAATAGTCCAAAACCAAATTTTTCAATTCTTCATAAGTTGTTTGATTTACGGAATAATCGCGGAGATAGGCCAGTGAAATTGTCGCCAGTTCCGCTTTATTGTTGTCGTATCCGCGCAGCAAATTTTCCAAATCTTTGGGAAGCTGGTCGCAAACGTATTTGAAATCGTCTTTTTCCTGCTGAGTCCAGCTGGTTTTTTTCTGCTTGAGAAGATCCGTCAATTTTTCCCGAAGAGGTAAAAAAATATCGAATTCCAAGCCGGATTCCTGCGAATTAAGAGCCTTAAGCGTATTTTGGCAAGCCTTAAGATCGAGCTTGTCCGAAGAGAGTTCTTTTTCCAGCTCGTTCAATTCAAGAAAATTAATCCATGATTGTGTGTTGTCTTCATCGGAACTTTTGGCAATATTTTCTTTCAATTCCGCGATTGTTTTCTTAAGAATGTCAAAACGTTGAATTTGTTTTTTCTGATCGGGTTCAGAACAATCCTTCTTCAATACGGAACAAAGTCCAATTGTTTTTTTCAAAAAAGACCGGTCTTCCGCGGAAAGGGCTTTTTTTACCGGATTAACCGGCGAGTTACCGGAGTTCGAATCATTTTGAGTTTTCTTGTCAGCAACCGCAATTTTTATGACCGGCCGCTCTTTTATCGTCGGTCCATTTTTTTCCGCCGCGGACAAAAAATTTGAAAACACAAAAATGGCTGCACTCAAAACGTAAAATAATTTAATTGCCTTTTTCATCAAATTCATCCCTGATTATGATTTGCGGTTGACTTTTATACTGCATGCAGAATAATTTTTCCAATGTCATTCGAAATAGAATGCCTTGGTTTCGTCTGACGGAAAAATTTAAAGTGAAATCGGTATAATCCGCTTTCGTGATCGGAAGTCATAATGCCCAACCGATATAATAGACATTTCATAATATTTCTGTCAGAAAACAAAATCCCCTTACAATCCTAAATAATAATCGTATCGTCAAAGATCATCCAGATAACAGAAAGGTAAATTTAAAATATTTTTAAATTTTTTCATGTTTTTTATGACGGATATTCCGAATAAACAGAGAAGTGAAATTAAGAAAAAATAACAAAATGGAAAAATAGGGAAGGAATAACAAATTAAATAGTGGTGCCGATAAGTCAAAACAACAAGAATAGAGAAAACGACAAGGGGTGCTGATATTGCGGTCAAGAGACGGATAGTTTTTAACATGGAACGAAAAGACCGAAACGGCATGAACTATTTTCCGTTTCGGTCAAGTATAAAATCGGTTTGCGCGGCGCTTTCCCGCATTAAGCAGAGAATTTATAATACGGGTAACATATTATCCTGATTTATACTGCATTTCTTTTAAATTTTCCGTCTTCTCTGCCGATTGATTGCGTGAATCGGCTGTTCTTTTGACGTTATAACAGAAAATTCATGATGAAATCGGTATAGTGACTTGTAACCCTTTGAATTACAAGTTGATCCAAGGTATCAAAACCGGCGGGGATATCTGTTTTGCAGGTATGTTGATCAGACATCTGCGTTCCAGTTTTATTCTTTGCTGTGATTGTCCAACAGACAATTATAAAGTTGCCCCATCGCATAAATGGTCCCGTATTAATGTTAAAAACCGTCGATTCACGCAGACAAAGGGCGGTAAAATTAAAAGGATCAGAATAAATGTTCTGCAATTTTCAACGGTCAATTTTCATGCATCATATTTCGAATTTTCCCAGCGAAGAGGAAAACGAAAATACCGACAGCCAGCGGAATAATCGTCAGAAGCAGGAAGAAGTCGGCCAGGCCGCCCTCTTGTCCGAAGAAGAAGTAAATTCTTTCGCCGGAAGTACTGAAGACGGAAGCCAGTTTTGCGGCAACGAAATTGGCGATCGCGCTGGAAAAGAGCCAAACGCCCATCAGGAGCGAAGCATATTTTTGCGGAGCCAGTTTGGAAACCATCGACAGCCCGACCGGTGAAAGGCAAAGTTCACCCCAAGTACAAAAGATGTAAGTAGCCAAAAGCCAAATGGCGCTGGCATTGCCTCCGGTTTTTTGTGATTGAATGGCTCCTCCGATCATAAACATAAACGCGCAGGCCAGAACGACCAGTCCAATACCGAATTTAACGGGCGTTGAAGGATCAAGCCGCCGTCGGGCCAGAAATCCCCAAAGGAACGCAAAGATCGGGGCGAACAGAACGATGCCGATTGGATTGACCGACTGATACCAAGTTGCGGGAAAAGTGAAAACAGTGTTTTCAGCGGCCTTGGCGTCAACGGATCCGGTTTCTTTTGACGGCGTCTCCGCGGGGGAATTGGGATCTTGGGCCGACGATTGGTCAATGGCCGTTACGTTTTCTTTCGATTCAAGATCTTTTTCCCATTGTAAATAAAGATCCTTGATTTTTTTAGGGTCACCTTGAGCCTGTTTCTCAATTTCTGAATTTTTTTTGATCCATTTGGCTTCGAGGTCTTCGGCGGTAACAGGGGGAAGTTCTTTCATTGATGCGATTTTTCTGGCGATTTGCGATTTCTTTTGCGCGGCCAGTCCTTCGTCAAGGAAACCGGTTACTTTGTCGCTGACCTTTTTATCGACGATCCAGGCGAGTTCCGCGTTTCGAAATGCGGCTGCGGCGTCTTTTTCGCTTTCATTGGCCAAAATAACTTGGGGAAAGAATTTTGCGGCAAACGGAGGGACACGCCGATCTGTTTGCTTTTTAGCGAACGTTGTCAAAGAGGAACCCGCCTGTTCGAAAACCGCCCAAAAAGCAATGCAGAAGAAAGAGAGGATCAGGATAACAGCGACACGGTCGATTTCCCGTTTGGTCAAACGTCCGGTCGGCGGCTTGGGGGATTCTTTGACAGATCTGTTCTCTTGACCGTCTTTTTTTTGTTTTCGATCAAGATCAGCATCGGATCCGGGAACGACATAACCGAGTGTTCCGACTTTACCGAGATAACGCGGTCGAAAGAATGAGTAAGTGCAAAGGCCGAAAATCATGCCAATGGCGGCGGTCAAAAAGCCCCAGTGCCAGCCGTAAATTTCAGCGAAAGTACCGGCGATAAAAGGAGCGATTAACGCACCGAGGTTAATACCCATATAAAAAATAGTGAAGGCGACATCGCGTCGGCTGTCATTTTGATGATAAAGCTGTCCGACCATGATCGAAATGCAAGGTTTGAAAAAACCGGTACCGACAACGATAAGTGCCAAGCCGCCCATAAAGCAGAGCCATGCGGCCGGCGCGGAAGACAGAGTAATCGGTTCGGTTGCGTATTTTCGAAAATATTCAGTAAAGAAGAGAGCGAATTCGCCAAGCGCGATTAATGTTCCTCCCCAAAAAACCGATTTATGCTGGCCGATAAAGCGGTCAGCGATATATCCTCCGAACAGCGGAAAAAGATAAATCAGACTGGTGAGCCAACCGTAAAGATTGTAAGCTTCCTTTTCGGTCCAGCCGAGTCCGGGATTGGTTCCCTTGATCGACTGATAAATATACAAAACGAGAAAGGCGCGCATTCCATAATAGCAGAAACGTTCCCACATTTCCGTTGTGAACAGGACCCAAAGTCCCATCGGATGTCCCAAAAAAGCTTTTTCATCGGGTCTGAGTGTTGTATTGTCTTCTTCCATTAAATTTCCTGCTGATTCCGTACAAAGTTAAAAAGATAGAGGGATAATGATTTGTCCCGCCTGGGGCGGGAGATTTGTATTTGAAATAAAGTTCAAGTACTTTTAAAACATTGTGCCAGATTGATCCAGTGCAAGACAGTTATTTAAGTTCATCGGCAAAAGCTTTGGCGGAGAACGGTTTTCCGGTGGCTTTTTCAACGAATTCCTGCCAAGGATATCTGTTGCCGGGCGCGAAAACTTTTTCGGTCATAATCGTTCCGAATTCTTTGGGATTCTTTTTATAAAGACCGCTGTAAGCGTTTCGCAACTGAGCGCCGAAAAGTTCACCGAGCATGTAATTATGATAATAGACCGGAGCGATGACGAAATGCGGTTTGGAAGCCCAGTCGCCCAAATTTCTGTTTTCCGGTCGGGGCATCATTTGGTATTTTTCAACGGTGTCCCACCAAAGCGAATTGAGATCGCGCTGCGGATTTTCATAAAGCATTTTTTCAAAATGGAACATGACAATCGTCCATCGGCAGAAGATCAGCTGTTCGCGCAGACGCTGTTTTTTAAGAGCGGGAGCGACTTCTTTGACTCGTTTCGGATCGGCACCGGCGAACTGGATCAGCCAGTCGGGATCGCGGGCCATTGCGCCGAACATCATTGCAACGCCTTCGGTTGTAAAAATATGACAGGCTTCGCGGATATTGCAGGGAAGCGAACGATCGACATTGAAATCGTAAACGCCGTGTCCGAGTTCATGTAACTGCGTATCCATCCATTCGGCGGTCGGCTTGATATTACAGAGAATGCGGACATCTCCTTCGAAATTCATGTTATTACAGAAACCGTGTTGTGACTTGCCCGGCTTTTCAAAAAGATCACTGTTTTTGACGATCGGGCGGGTATCAAGACCGATTGAGTCATAAAATTTTTCAGCCAGAGAAACGATATCTTCTTTTTTGAAGTTTTTGTAAAATTCATTGGGGTCGACTTCACTTGACGGCGGAGCCTGTTGAAAGAACGGGTTGTCATAATGCCAGGGCATGATTCGATCGACGTTGAATTTGGTTTTGAGTTCCGTGTCCATTTCGTCTTTCATTGCCTTGAAATAAGGAGTCGTCATCGTTTCGAGTTCTTCGAAAATTTTCGTCAGTTCCGCGGGAATATAATCCTGAAAGGAGACTGACATTTCCCAATAATTCTTATAGCCGAGCTTTCGGGCCATTTCATTTCTGACTTCGGCCAGTTTGATCAGTTTCGGGGCGACCATCTGGCCGACCTGTTTGAGCGAGTCCCAAATGGCGAAACGTTTGGCGGAATCGGTTTCTTTTTCGAGCATTTCCAAAAGTTCATTATTGGTGTATTTTTTACCGTTGAGAACACCGCGCTGTGTTTGAAAGATCTGTTCGATCTCATTGGACATTTCAATTTCTTTTTTCATCAGATCGGGGGGAAGCTGGTTCTGCTCGAAATTTTTAAGAGCGGCGTGAGCGGATCGCAGGAGAACTGGCGAAGCGTCCTGGGTATCGGCGATCAGTTTTTTAAGAGTATTATATTTTTCCGGCGAACTGTGATAGGTTGAAATGGCCAGTTGGGCCTGTGAACTTTTTTCAAACGCCTTTTCATTGCCGGTGATCATTGCGTCCCACCAGGAATAGGAAACATCGCAATACATTTTATGAAAGTCTGTTTGATACTGTTTCATAAACTGCGTCAAACTTTTGGCGGAGTTCGCGGCTTCGGAAGTTTTTTCTGTCATGATGACTCCTGTACAAATTGCAATAATAGAAAGAAGCAAGGTTAATTTCATTAAAGGTACTCCTGTTATTTTTGTTTTTATCAATGGTTTTGACATGAAGTTGTTTTAAACTTGCGGCAAATGTTTTTTTAAAATATCCTTGGTCGAATCGGGAAGAACCGCGCTTGAATGAGTTGTCGAATTGAAGCCGCAGAAAACGGTTGTATTTTTCGCGCATAAATGATCGTTTTGCCAGGCTTCCTGTTCGACAGTAAACGACTTTATTCCAATTTTGGAAACAAATGTTTTTATGATAACGGGCCGGTCAATGAAGATTTCCAAAAAATAGAGAACTTCCGTTTTGACGATGACCATTCCCATTTTGGCTGGATTCATTTCGGGATCTATTTCGAGATACAGCGGAGTTCGTCCCCGTTCAAACCAGCGCGCCGCTGCAAGGTAATTGGTATGTCCGAACAGATCGGAATCAGAAAATTGCGGATGAATGGTTTCCTCAAACATCTCCAGTCCTTTTCTATGAACATAAGGTCTGATCAAAATATGTTTTGTCTTGGTTGATTCTCTCAATGTCAAATGGCAAACAATAGTATTGATCCAACGGGACCTGCCGTTTCCAAAGAAATAATATGTTTGGTCAATGTTGTTTAAAAAACATTAATCGGGTTCCGTTTGGCTTAATTTGTTATTCAGTCTGTTTGGCAGCAGTTTTGATGATCGTATTTTCCTGCGCAATGACTTCTTTGGCCAATGCGCGGTAATCTTCGGCTCCATTTGAGGCCGGATCATAACAGAAAATGGATTGTCCAAAGCTTGGGGCCTCCGCAAGCCGAACGTTTCGCCGAATTTTAGTATCGAAGAGCGTTATATTCGACCAGGGGGAATCTTTACCGGATTCCTGTTCGACAAATTTTTCCATGTCTTCGACAACTTCGCGAGCCAGTGCGGTTCGTTCGAACAGACAGAAGACAACGCCGGAAACATGAAGCTTTCGATTAAGTCTTTTGACAACGAGATCGACGGTATTGAGCAGTTTACTCAACCCATGAAGGGCCAGTGAATGAGGCTGCAAGGGAATAAACACTTCTTCAACAGCGGCCAGCGCGTTTAAAGAAAGAATTCCCAGAGAGGGCGGACAATCAATGATAATATAATCGAAAGTCATATCATCATTGGCCAGTTTATCACGCAAAATGACTTCCCGTCCGACAACACTTGAGAGTTCGAACTCCGCGGCGGCCAGATCAAGATGAGCCGGAATCAGCCAAAGTTTGTCGGTTTCCGTTACTTTTTGCCGAACATCCCGAAGTTCCTTGTCATCGACAAGAACATCGTAAACGGAAGGAAAATCGAGACCGGGTTCAATTCCGAAATGCAGAGAAGCATGAGCCTGCGGATCAAGATCAATCAGCAGGACCCGATAGCCCGCTTCCGCTAAAGCCGCGCTCAGATTCGCCGATGTCGTTGTTTTACCGACGCCCCCTTTTTGATTCATAATTGCGATTGAACGCATCTCGAAAATCCTTTCCTGTTGTTGAAATTCACAAGAACCGTAAAACGTATGAAAAATACTTTGTTCGTATCGTCGGGATAACTGAACCGACTGACTTTATACTGTCCTCTTTTTAATTTTCCGTGATTTTACCGGCTGCCTCTGCGAATCGGCGGCGGTTCTTTTGATGACAGGACATGAAATTCATCATGAAACCGGAATAACGAAATAATTAATTTGAATAAAATTGTCGAACACGTGCCAGCGATTCAAACCCGCCGGCGGCAAGACAGTCGTTCAGGCAAAGCATGGCCGGATGATCGTCATTCAAGATCTCATATTTTCTCTTTACCGAACCGACAACATAATCAAGTCCGAGCGGAAGAGCGACCGTTAAAAAGGCGCTTTCCAAAGTACTTTTAACTGCCAGCCCGCCTTTGGTTTTGGGAGGAAGCATGACCGTAAAATTGCTTAATCCGACGGAAGCGTGAACACCGGACATTTCCGGATTTTGCTGAATCATTTTCAGAGTATCAAGCAGTCGTTTTAAATTATCTTCGTAATCAGACCCAATCGGAGCAATGCCCGGATCGAAAATCATGTCCTCGTTGGGAATACCGGCGGTCTTGGCTTTTTGAAAAAGATCCAAAGCCGCGTCGTAAGTTTCCTCTGCCGTTCGGGCCGGTCCTTCCTCTCCGTTGGAATTAATAAATTCCGAGATCAGCAGGATTGGCCGAAACGGGGTAATTTTATAAAGATCGAACATTTCTGTCCGCAAAGGAGAGATCGAATTTAAAATCGGTTTTCCGCGGGCCGCATCGTATACTTTCAGTCCGGCTTCCGCGAGAATTGGATCAGGCGAATCAACGGAGATCGGAAGTGATGAACTTTCTTGAACGGTTTTGACCGCTTTAATCATCATCTCGGCCCCGCGTCCTCCGACATTGACATCAAGATAGGCCGCTCCTCCATCCTGTTGACTTAACGCCAAGCCGCGAATGCCGTTCCAGTCTTCTGTGTCATAAAAATTATGTGTCGAAGGGACGGAATCGTTAATCGATTCACCGATAATGTTGAGCGATTTTATTGTCATACCTTCTCCAGTTTGATTTTACTGTTTATTTTAAATGGTTTGTATTTAGGATTTTCGATAATTTGTGTCGAACGGCTTTGTTATTTGGTTCCATTTAATCAGTTAATAAGGAAATCAAATGTAATCGGAATAACTTCGGTTAAATGGATAGAAAGCGGAATAATGAGCAGCAAACGACAGAAAAATTTTACCCGTTTTACTATGTCCTGTCAATATTATTATTTATCTTATCCGGACAATCGTTTCGTCAATTTTGAAATTAGATCGAATACTTGTCAACAGAAATAGAGACGACATAAAAATTATAAAGACAATATATAAAATACAGTACAAAAATACAATTGAATTAATCAAGAAAAAAGCCTTGACATAATTACAGTCTGAAGAAGAAGTTTTTTTACTGCTTTCTTTTTAATTTTGTTCATACGCCAATTGACTGTTTGAATCAGTATGCTTGACTATCTGTTTATTAGCAAATGAATTGCGGTGATATAAAATACTAAAAATAATAATATCAAACCCTGATTGCGAAATCATAAATTAAAGCAGAAAAGATAAATGTCAGAAAAAACATCGTAATTAAAATGAAATAAAATATTAAACAGTAAAAAATACAAAAAATGAGTAAATATAAAAAGGTGTTTCGGTAAGAGGAATTGTATTAAAAACAAGGAAAAACAGGATAATTCCAAGAGTTTGTAAAGAGGAGGCGGAAGAATGACCGATGAAAAAGAAGTTGATAAGTAAATTCATTGCGGACGGATCCGCGATGTTCCAGAATATTGGTGAAGACAAATGAAACGAACAACTTTCCATCTCCGAACGGCAAACAGATCTATTTGGTTTTGGGGAATTCTTATATTACTGAGTTTTTCGTTTACGGGCGAATTATTCTCTCAAGGAGTTTCGACATTAACGCTTCGGGAAGATGATCCGCTCTTGTCGGAAAAGACCGGTTTTGTCCGGGCCGTTGCTCGGGCGAATCCGTCGGTTGTCAGTATTCAAGGGGAAAAACAGGCCGAAGGATCCGAATCTTATGAAACGTCCAATCGAGGCAAAAGCGGACGCGAAACAGTAACGCATATTGGAATGGGCACCGGAATTATTGTTGATGAACGGGGCTATATAATAACGAATTATCATGTTGTTAAAGGTCTTACCAAGATCCAGATCACAACAAGCGACGGAGCAATTTATCGGGATGTTGAATTTATTCGCAACGATTTAACGACGGATCTTGCCCTTTTAAAAATCAAGCCGGTCAATAAATTGCAAAAGATTGCTTTTGGACGATCGGAAAATGTTTTTTTGGCGGAAGACGTTATTGCGATTGGCAATCCGTTCGGCTATCAGGCCTCGGTTTCGCGGGGTATTGTCAGCGGGTTGAATCGTCCTCTTAAAGCGAGCGAAACGCTTTTTTATGAAAATGTCATTCAGACGGACGCGGCGATCAATCCGGGTAATTCCGGAGGTCCGTTGGTGAATATCAAAGGAGAAATGATTGGTCTTAATGCCGCGGTTCGAGAAGGCGCGGAAAATATTGCTTTTGCCATTCCGGTCGACATAGTAATCGAAGTGGCCGATCGTATGATCCGGGAATCGGTAACGGGAATACAGAATACCGGCATTTCGCTTCGTCAAGTTGATCTTGAAGAGCAGGGGAAAAAACACGGATCAGTTGCCCGTTGCATCGTTCAAAATCTTGAAGAGACCAGTCCAGCCGCGCGATCCGGTTTGAGAAAAGGCGATTTTTTACTCGTTTCCAATAAGAACGACATTCATTCTCCGCTTGATTTTACTTGTTCGTTGATTGATCATCCGCGCGAAAATCCAATAAAAGTGATCGTCAGCCGAAACGGACATCAACTCGAACTTTCGCTTCAGCTTGACGAACAGAAAAATGTCGGCATTCAGTTTCATGCTGCCCGGCCCGCTTCTGCTGAATCGGAAACGCGAACAGTTTACGCCCAGAAAACAACGGCCGAATCAAATGAAATTATTCTGACGGCCAATAATAAAGAAGAATATCTTTGGAGTAAGTTCGGTATTCAAATTGAGCCTGTTTCTCAAGAGAAATACCGCGAACTTTATCCTGATCTGCAAAGCATTACAATGGGCCGGTATAAAATTCATCCGACCGGCGGAGTTCGGGTAACTGCCGTTTCAGACACGAGTTTGTTCAAAACGAAAAATGAACGACTTGAAAAAGGTGATGTTATTTTTGGCTTCGTCATTGGCCAGAGCGATGAAAATCGCTGGTGCGTTACTTCGCTTGACGACTGCTGCTATATTGCCGACGCTTGGGAACGTCTGCCGCAAAAAGAAGAAAATCAAAAAGCGCGTATTTATCTGATTCGTAAAAATACCGCTTACTTCTTTGATATTGTCCACTGAAACGCTTCCGGTTCAGCAACAGCTCCTTCAATGAAATAGTTTTTGTAATATTATAAAAGTATAAATGAAAAATAACCGTTCTGTCGTTTAAAACAGGACGGTTATTTTTTTCGGTAAATAAAAAATTTTGAAGACGAAACACAAAAGCAGAAATGAGATCCGCTTATAAGAGGCCGGGAAGATTGCGTATTCTTTAAAAACAGATTGCGAAAGACGGTCTTCCTGTAAAAATTCAGACCGTCAAGATCAATGTCCGCATCAGGGTTCGAGTTTCCAGGGCGGATAATACTCGTATTCGAGCAACTCATTGGCGGCAATATGATTGGCGAACCGTTCCCGTCCGAAATCCCAATCGAGCGATGTTCCGGTAATAAGAGAAGCGGCGATCATATGAAACATTGTGTCGGTATAATAACCTTCGTCGGCGGGCATCCGGTTTTTTTCCCGGGAACGGACGCAGTTGAAGAAATCTTCAAGATGAGCTTTGGTCGCGTCAATTTTTTTCTCTTCTTCTTTCAGCTCAAAAATTTCATTATTTCGGCGCCAGGTATCTTTGGGCTGAAATGATCCGATCCGTTCTTTTTTAACAACAAAACGATTATCGTTAAAATAGAGTGTTGAAAGGTTGCCTCTGAGTTCGATATCGCCGAGTGCTTCATATTTTTCATCGGTACCCATTCGAGGATTACCGGATGCTTCGTGACAGCTGAGACTAACGAGTCTTCCTGACGGGAAACGCATAACGGCTTCGACGGTCGTCGGAACAGTTCTGTCATCACGAAAGCCGAGTTTATTGGAATAAGCGGAAACGGAAGCTGGTCCGCGTTCCCGATAGATCCATCGGATCATGTCCAGCAGATGAATGGCCTGTGTCGCGAATGGATTAACGAATTCGACCCACCAGCGGAATTTTGCGGGCGCAATGTTTTTTTGGAACGGTTGATAGACCGGTCCCATCCAGAGATTCCAGTCAAGAGTTGCCGGCGGGTCAATAAACTGCTCTCTTCCGATTCCGTAAGGAGACATATTGTCGCAATAAGCGGTATGAGCGGAAATAATATTGCCGACCCGCCAAAAGATCCGATCGTTAATGATCTTTTGATAGAGCGGACTGCTTCGATGCTGAATTCCAACTTGAACAATATTTTGATTGCGTCGGACTGTTTCAATAATATACCGTCCTTCCCGAACGGTATTGGTCATTGGTTTTTCGATGTAAACATCTTTAAGAGCTTTTAGCGATTCCAAAACCTGAAATCCGTGCCAGTGATTAGGGGTCGCGATCACCATTGTGTCAATGCCGGCCTCTTTGTCGAGAAATTTTCTGAAATCTTTTTCTTTTCGGCCTTTAGCGTTGAATTTTTCTGCGGCCTTGTCCATTAACGCGGTGTCCGCATCGGAGAAAGCAGAAATTTCGATCTTATCAATAGTTTTGACACGATCCAGAAGCTGAAAGCCGCGAGTTCCGACCCCGACGAAAGCGCATCGGATTTTGTCGTTGGCGCCAATGATCTTGTGTTTGGATTTTGAATCCTGAACAGCGGGGGCGCCGAAAACAGTTCCCGCGCCGAGAACCGCTCCAAGGGCTCCCAATTTTGTAAAGGATCGACGCGACATATTGTTGTTCATAAAAAACCTCTCGACAGATGAATGATAACGAATAGTTTCCGTTGTATTTGTTGCGGGTTGGTCAAGCTTGTTTTTGGGGGAATACGCCGAACTTATGTTGTCAGGTTTCTGCATGTTGGGGGGAATACCAAGACCGAAAATTTAATAAAATTCGAATATTTCGGCGGGAATAACAACAGTGTTTTTTCAATTGTAAAACCGACTGAAAGATCTAAAGTTGAGAATCTGTTCTGAAAACGGTTTGAATTGCGGTATAAACCGTTTGTTTTCATTATATGTTAATTCAGATCAGATCCTTTGTTTAGGGCGGGTATGCTTTACGGATTATTGTTATTCCGAAATAAAGAACAGGGAAACAAAGCGATGTTTTCTTTATTTTCTGTATTTTACCAAAAAAAATGTTTCGTCGCAAGTCTCTGACAGAAAAGTTACAAAAATTCTTAAAGATCTTTTGAACGATTGATAAAATCAAGTCTTTAGACGCAAAAAATTTGCGGTTATTTTTGTAAACTTGTCAGAAAATTTTATACGGAGCGTTTTTTAATATTCTGTTTTTCCGGCAGGTTGATTTTGCGGATCGGCTGATTTTTCGACTTTAAAATCGGAAAAACAGACATCATTGGAGAATATTTTTTTATCTTCGCATTTAGAATTTAAATGAAAAACATAGCTGCGATGAATCCTCCAAAAACTATCGAGAACTCTTTTTGATCTCAATTTTATCAATAGCCAATTCACCAGTGCCCGTTAATATACCGATACGGATAGCTCCTTCTTTCGCTTTTTTAGGTACTGCTATATCCTGACGTTCAAAAATTTTCCAGTCAAAATTGGAAGTCGGGACCGCGACAATGATTTTTTCTCCAATAAAAGACCGTTCTTTATCAAAAAAAGAAAGAACAACAACAGGGATCATTCGGCTTCCATCGTTGGATTTCAGATCGTTTGCTCGAATATAACAGGAAAGATTCAGTTTTTTGACATAATTACCGTCGATAGCGAATGCCTGAAGAGAATGAGCCATTAATTCATGACTCTTTTGCGCGGCGGTCATGACTGTTCCGACCGATTGACCGATCTTTTCTTTTTTCAACTGCTCTTGAAGAACTTTTTCATTATTGAAAAGGAGAACAGAGCTTCCGCTTGGGGCATTCTCTTCGGGAGCGATTGCGACGTTTCGCGTATAATACCAGCCGACAGGAGTATTGCTTCCTTCATTGATCTCTTCAAAGTCGCCGCCGACGAGAGCCGGATTTTTAGGATCCGGTTTGACGATTCGTTTACTTTCCGCTTCACCGGTCATCGGGACAAAAAAGGCGGGAATAAGAGTCTGTTTTTCCATTTGTCCGTTTACTTTGGTGAACAAATAAAAATACTGCTGATAACGGTCACCCAGCGGAATGAGAATTTTTCCGCCTTCTTTGAGCTGATCGACCAATGGCTGCGGTATTTTTTCGGGGGAACAGGTAACAATGATTTTATCGAACGGAGCCGCGTCCGGCCAGCCAAGATAACCGTCGCCGACTTTGCAATGAATATTGGCATATTTCAACCGCTTTAAAAGAGTTTCTGCTCGTTGTCCGAGATTTTTTACAATTTCAATGGTGTAAACATCCTGAACAAGCAAACCGAGAACGGCGGCCTGATATCCGCTTCCGGTGCCGATTTCCAAAATGCGGTCGGTTGGTTTCGGATCAAGTTGCTCCGTCATATACGCAACAACAAAGGGAGGGGAAATTGTTTGAGAATTGCCAATCGGAAGTGTTATGTCCTGATATGCGAATGGACGAAGATCTTTGGCGACAAACTGGTCACGCGGTACCCGCATCATCGCTTTTAATACATCGATATTTTTCAGCTGTTTTGTCGGAACCAAAACATCAATCACCATTCTTTGAGCTTCAGGAACCGTTTCTCTTTCCGGCGTTTTCTCCTCTTTCGACTCTTTGCTCTCCGACGAAACGGTCAAAAGAATTAAAATCAGACCGGCTAATAAAAAATAATGAATTTTCATGTAACGATCCTTGGAAAAATTTTTATTGTCAAAATTTTATAAAAAATGGAATTGCGGCAGTAATGTTTTATTTAATTGGCTCCGCCGAACTGATTTTGCGGACATGATTTGCTTTTTCGATAAAACAGAAAAATATTTCGAATTCCAAATGTTTTCGGGATTCGAAATATTTTTCGGGGAGCAAGCTGAAAAAGTATGTCTCAAACACGAGACTTAAATTCAGGTGTTTGTTTGAGCGGCGTTATTTTTTCTGTTCCGCGGGTTTTGCGTTTGTATTTACCGGTTTGGCGCTATCGGCAGGTTTTGCGTTTGTATTTACCGGTTTGGCGCTATCGGCAGGTTTTGCGTTTGTATTTACCGGTTTGGCGCTATCGGCAGGTTTTGCGTTTGTGTTTGCCGGTTTGGCGCTATCGGCGGGTTTTGCGTTTGTGTTTGCCGGTTTGGTGATATCGGCAGTTTTAATAGGAGTTGTTGCCGTGACAGGAGCAATACCGAGGATCCATTCATCAGCTTTGGCTGCGGCATCCGGCGAGTCCGTCAGAATAGGATGCGGATCACCCATAAAAGGAATACCGATAATAAAATCGCCGAAAGTTTCTTTTAATTTGTCCGCTTGGTAAGTAAGGTTTTCAGGTTTTGTCCATTCAACAGCGGATTTTTCATTAACAGCAACGACGAGATAAGTTCGGGCCGGGTTTTCAATGTCTTTTAACGCGGGTCCGTCCGATTTTTTTGCGTAAGGGGTACCGGCGGAAGACGGAATTTGAAATACTGTTTTCGCAGCGTTGATCTTGTCAACGGAAGTCCGGTAGACGGAAGGAATTTTTTCAAGCAATTTTATATTGTTGGGACCATTCCAGGGTTCGTCCAATTTGAACTGTTTGTAAAGATCTTCTCCTTGCGGACCGAATGCGGGTAAAAGCGCAACGCGCCAGCTTAAAATTGGAGTTCCTTTGGCGTCCTTAATGGCCAGAGGCGGGTATTTATTGAATTTGGAGAAATATTTGGTAAAGACTTGCGCCAAGGCTCCGAATTGATTTTGAAGTGCCATTGCGTATTGAGCCTTTTTCTCGTTTTCGATTGCCTTGTTCAATTCAATAAACATGTTTTGGCAATAATTTTGGACATCTTTTGTATTGATGATATCAGCGTCCAGCGTCGAAGTGTCTTTCAGAACAATTTTAACATTTTTAAGCCAAAGATTAACATCTTTTAAGAATCCGGGCAAGTTCGGCATTTTTGCGGCGTCGGATTTGGCGTTTCGGTCAAGATCCATTAAAAGAGCGGAAAGTTCCGAGTTGATCTTGTTCATGTCCGCTGTTTTTTTGCCCCTAATTGTCATGTGAAGAAGAGGATCTTTTTCTGAAGCGGCGGTATTAATCGCAAAAATAACCGAGTCTGTTTCGACCGCGATTTGACGCATCAGATTTTCCGGGAACAAAAAGATTTGATTTCTGGCGCCGAGCGGATGACTAAAATCGTAAACAAACAAAAAGTCACTGTTTTTATCATCCAAACGGGCCAGACGTTGGGCCGCGATTCCTCGATGATCTCCTTTGGATCCGTTGTAAAAGAGATCAATTTGCTCTTGCGGTCCGACCGCGATGACAAAAGAGTCCGGGGTCGGGAAACAGAATGTTTGAACGAAATCAAGGAAGGCCGTTTTTTCGCCCTTTTCATCAAGGCGTACCGGGATCTGAACGGGAAAACAGGAGACTTCAAGATTACCGTATTTTTTCTTGGTCAGTTTGCTTTTATCGAGTCCTTTGAAAAGAAGTTCCAACAGGCTCTCCTGTTCGACAGGTTTCAACTTTTTAACATAAAAACTTTGAATGGGAGTATCAAGCGGCTGATTAATCGACTGTTTGGTTTTCGGATCTTTCAGATCGGACAGGACAACTTTGGAACTCCAAACAAAAGAATCGATCGTATCAAACTGATCCGCGAACGGCAACTGCATTACGGACGACTGCAAATAATTTAAAACATTTTTCGCGGAACCGTATTTCAGAAAATGTTTTGGATTGATATAACGGACCAGATGAGCGTTAGGAAAAACAAAGTCGGTATTGATATTATTTTTGGCTCCGAGTAAAGCAAGTTGATCCGCTGACAGCGACCGAATGGAATCGTCTTTAACGGCGGCCATTATTTCTTCTTGCGAAACAGGAGTATTGGACGATACTGGAGCTTGAGCCTCTTTACTTTTGTTGCAACCTGTTGAACAAAGAACTGCTGACAAAAACAATATAACACAAAAATGAAAATTATTAAACTGTTTCATAACATTAAACTTTCTCTTAATTACGATATCCGTATCGGTTAACCTTCTGAATGTTTGTTTGGTTTGTCCTGTTTAAAAGATCGATGAACGGATCCCGAGCGATTGCCTCCCTGCCTTGGTTTTTGATCGGAATAAGATCTCTTGGAGGAAGATTTGCCGGAATGGCCGAACGACGATTTTGAACTGCCGTTTTGATCTCTGTCTCTGCTGAAAGATCGACTTTCCCCTTTCCCCGAATCCCGATCTGTGTCTCCGGCGAATTTTTTTCTTCCGGCGGAGTAAGGTTTTCGGTCGGAATAAGATCTCTTGGAGGAAGATTCACCGGAACGCCCGGAGGACGATTTAGAATCGCCGTTTTGATCTCTGTCTCTGCTGAAAGATCGGTCTTCCCCTTTTCCCGAATCCCGATCCGCGTCTCCGGCGAATTTATTTCTTCCGGCGGAGTAAGGTTTTCGGTCGGAATAAGATCTCTTGGAAGAAGATTCGCCATATCTTGATCTCTTTTTGTCGAATTCTTCTTTACCTTTGCCGGAAAAGGATCTTTTACCGGAAGAACGAGGTCTTTCTGTTTGTGCAGGACCGCTTTCAATTCCAATCATTTCCGGAAGTGAATCGATCGGTTTTCCTTCAAGACGGTCCGATTCCCGTTTCTGGATCTCTTCAAAACGCTTCTTTTGACAGAGCTGAAGAATAACACTTGGATTGTCGAAACCGGGATTTAGATACTCGTCTACTTTGCGAAGCGCAATGTTATTCAGAAGATTATAATGACGGGCTTCTCCCCGTTCGGCAACCCATTGATGTCCTTTGATCAAAAGCATTCGGTCAAAAGCGAACCAAACGGTTGAAAAATCGCGCAAGAGTTTATCCAGTTTAGAAACCGCCCGAATAACGATTGTATGAAACCGATGCACCTTTAAAAGATTTTCTCCTTTGGCGTACCAGACATTCAAATTCAGATTCATCGCGTCGAGAATTTGTCCGAGTGCCTCCGTTTTTTTTCTGGTTGAATCGCAAAGCTCAACCGTAATATCGGATCGGAGAATCGCTAAAAGAACACCGGGCATTCCTCCGCCGGTTCCGACATCAAGAACGTGTTCTCCGATTTGGAGCTGGTCCGCTAAATGAATGGCGTCGAGCAGGTCAAGTGTTACGAATTTTTCGTAACTGGTATGACGAGTCAAATTGAGATGTTCATTGATCTTCCAAAGTTCCTGGCAATAGGTTTCGAGAAGACGTATTTTTTTTGCGGAAAGCTTTATGTCATATTGCTCTAATACTTCCGATAAGGAACGGTTGTCGGGCACTGTTTCGGACAAAGAATCGCTCTGGCTTTTTGAATCAGTGTCAAATTCATTTTCTTCTTTGATTTCTTCCGAATCAATAGTATTAGAAACGGTGTTCGGTTTCTCTGAACAGACAAAAGCGGCGTTCGAGTCCGCTTCACCGCATTCGGTCAGGGGTTCCGAAGGGGCTATTGATTCTGTTTCTTGGATCAATTCCGTTTCAGAAGTTTTTGAATCGGAATTTTTTTGAACTGTCACTGTTTCGTTTGCTGCGTTTTCACCGCTGAGTTTGTCTTCAGGCATTTGTTTTTTTTCTGAAAAATTTTTAGACAGTCCGTTCTTTAAGACCGCATTTTAAAGAGGACTGTAAATCGTTGTTTAATAAGAAATTGTTCCTTATTGTTCAATTAAATATATATTATATTCGTTTTACAGGTTGTGACAATCCCAATATTTCTTCTTCTTCTTTTTATTTAACACCGATTACCGAGTGTTTTCTCTTTGGGGCATTATGCCGATTGTGCTTGGTAATTTCCTGTTCAGGCATCAAAAGGGCAGACGGTTCATAAAGTTAACGGACGAAAAAAAGAAATAATTAAAGCGTCGGTCATATGAAAAGGTCTTTTTTGCAGGAGTCGACAAATAAAAAAGTCTTTCTGTTTGCCGCAGAAAGACTTTTGGTAAAAATGAAGGTATAATGAACGGAATAATGTTTAAATATTCAATTTTAAATAAAGCAAAAAATGGTTTTCATTGTTTTAATCGAAAATAATTTTTATTTTTTCTTTTTTTTCAAGAATATTAGTATGGTTTAATTTATCGACCGCTTTTTGGAGATCTTTTATTCCTTTTAAACATTCTTTGACGGTTTTTTGATCGGAATAAGATTGACCGAAAAACGGATTTCTTTTAGTAAAAGGACTTCTTAACGGAATTTCCTCTTCTGTTTCATTAAAGGGATATTTTGAAAATTTTTCTTTTTTTATGCCGTGAGCAGAATTTTTCGAAAGACTGGTGACCGAAGCAGGATCTGAAACCGATTTTTTAATAGAATTGTCCGGTTTTCGGGGAAGCGATTGATCGTTGTTCTTAATTTGATTAGTAAAATTCTGATTGGAGAAATTGTTTTGGGGATCTGTTTTTTTATTAAAAATTGGGGAGTCACCATCATGTTTTTCCGAGAAAAGCATGTTATTTTTTGAGTTATTTAAAAAGGGGATATCATCGGATTCCCTGCTGACATGATTAATGTTTGATATATTAATCATACGATTATCATAATTGTTGTCGGTAATGTTCATTTGAGGGGGATCTGAAAAATCGGGATTATTTACAGCAGGTTCTTCATTGCCGCTGTCGCTATTGATCGGCCAAATAACATCGTCGTTATTGTCCAAAGGGTTTTCTTCATAAACCGTCGGGAGACTTTTTATAAACAGTTGAAATTCTTCAATATATTTCCGCAGTTCAGGAGAGGGGAAAGAAGCATTATCGGGCTCGTTGCTCATCGTTGGAACTCCTTTGTTGGAAGAAAATTATGAACGCATTTTGAAATATGCGACGAATATTGTTAATAATATTTTGATCTTAATATTATTTATAATATAAATAAAGCGTCTTAAATCAAGTTTTTAAAATCGACGAACTGAACGTATACTGAAAATTTACTATTTCGCGATCAAGAAAAGGAGAAAATAATTGCTCCCCCCTTGTTAAAAAAAGAAGGAACAGTAAAATAACCCTTTAATTGGATAAGCGACCGATCGGCTTATTTTCGGCCGGGCAGTCGTATAACCCGGTTGTGTAATGGCAGCACAAGGGATTTTGGTTCCCTCAGTCAAGGTTCGAATCCTTGCCGGGTTGTTTTCCAATAAAAAATTGAAAATGTTGCCGAAGTGGCGGAATTGGTAGACGCGCTAGGTTCAGGTCCTAGTCTCTGTTACAGGAGGTGGAGGTTCGAGTCCTCTCTTCGGTATTTATTTTATATGTTTTTGTTCAAGATCTAAAAAATTTTTTAGGTGCCTCTTGAAAGAAATAAAAAAGCATATAGAATAAAAATTAATCGGTAAGAAATTATTCTTATCCGGACGCCTTGATAGCTCAGTTGGTAGAGCAAGCGGCTGTTAACCGCTGGGTCCAAGGTTCGAGTCCTTGTCGAGGCGCTAAAAAATCCTTTGGAGAAAATTTTTCCAAAGGATTTTTTATTTTTCTTGTAAAAACATCTTTCTCCGCTTTGTAAAATTTAAAAACTGTTGTTATAATAAAGCTTATAAATTACTGTGTCTTGCGGGAATAAAGAATCGTAAATAAAAAGGTTCCGTTTGATTTATGGTTTGGAACAATTGCGATCTGTTGTTGATCAATAAGAACGTAACATACAATAAAACAAAGAGTTATGTGTTTTTTGTTTTGCCGCGGACAACAGAAATATTTTGGAGTTAATTTCTTAAAGATATAATCATTGCCAAAAAAACAGAATAGAACAGAGAATATTGTGAAATTGGACGAATTGTTTAATCAGCAGAGTGCCTGGCTGCGAGGCATCGGATCGGATTCAGACGTTGTTGTTTCCAGCAGGATCAGATTGGCCCGAAATATAGATGAGTTTCCGTTTGTGAACAGGGCAACAGAAGCGGAACAGCGGGCTATTCTTGAAAAAGTCAAAGCGGCTTCCGATAAAATTTTTGACGCATCGTCGATTTTTTATCTTGATTTTGATGATGTTTCGCGGCTTGATCGTCAGGTCCTTTTGGAACGGCAGTTAATCAGTAAGGATCTTGTCGAGGCGGAGTATCCGTGCGCTGCGATAATCGATAAAAAAGAAGAATTCTGCATTATGGTGAACGAAGAAGACCATCTTCGCATTCAACGTATGTGCAGCGGGTTCGAATTGCGGCAGCTTTGGGCTCAGACAGATGAACTTGATAACCAATTAGAGAACGAACTTTCTTTTGCGTTTGATCAAAAACTCGGCTATTTGACGGCATGTCCATCCAATGTCGGAACAGGTATTCGTGTTAGCGTCATGTTGCATATTCCGGGACTTGTTGAAACGGGCGAAGCGGAACGTGTTTTTCGCGGTCTTCAGAAAATTAATTTGGCTGTTCGGGGAATTTACGGAGAAGGTTCAAACGCGTTGGGGGAATTTTTTCAAATAAGTAATCAGACGACCCTTGGACGCTGTGAAGAGGAACTGATTGCTCAGCTTTGCGAAGTGGTTCCGCGTACAGTAGAATACGAACGCAAGGCGCGAGAGCATTTGCTTGAGAATTATCATTCCCGACTTTTGGATAAATGTTGTCGGGCAATGGCTATTTTGCAAACTGCGCACACAATGACGCTGGAGGAATCGATGGAGTATCTTTCAAGCGTTCGGTTGGGAATTCATCTCAATTTGATCAAAAATTTCGCTTTTGAAGATCTTAATGAGATCATGCTTTTATCGCAATCCGCTCATTTGAAACGCCGGCTTGGTCGTGTTCTTGAAGGAGAAGAAGAAAGTGTTGCCCGTGCGGACTTTTTCCGATTAAAATTCAAAGAAAAATAACAGGCAGACTTCGTCGCTTGACTTTTTTGTGACTTCGTGAAAACAGAGTCGGAGTATGATGTTGCCGTCCAGTGTCGATTGCAAAAATTTTTTCAGATCAATAACGGTATATATTGACAGACGGGATGAATTTCAAATCATGCTTGATCAGATCGGCTGATAACGGTTTGCTTGATTTTTATTTGTTTTTCGTTTTTATTGATTTGTAGAAAATAAAATTATTTTGGGGGTTCCGATAATAACGACCGTTTTGAATAAATGTTGGCTGTTATTAGAGATCTTTGTCAAAAAGAATTGACATTGTGAAAACTAAACGTACAATCGGACAATAGAAAATGTAAGCAGGAGTATCTGACCTAAAAAAGATTGGAAAATGTGGAGAAGAACGTCTGTTTTCAGTTTGTCTTTTTGAAAACAGAATTGAACAACAAAAATTAATGGTGTTAATCCCGTAAACAAAAAAAGGGAGATTGATAATATTTCGAAAAAACGAAAATTTCCTAAGTGACCGATTACTTTTACTAAAAAAAAATACTGAAAATAAACAGTATATAATACAGATCATTAAAATTACTATTAAGAAAAAGTAAGCAGTTGAAAATCATTTGTTTTTAAAATAAAAATATAAGCAGCGTTTGATATTGAAATAAACAAGTATTGGGAGTTTGTTATGGCTGAAGATTCAAAAGAGAATTCAACGGAAAGTCGTTTGTCTCCGGAAGAGCAGAGAAAATATCAAAAGATTTTTGAACACGGCAACAAACAAATGCAGATCGGACAGTTTGATTACGCAACCGATATGTTTTATTCCTGTGTTATGGGTGATCCGCAGAATCTGCTTTATATGAATTCCTTTATCGTTAATCTTCGAGTCAAATATGGCGACAATAAAAAGGGATCCAAAAAGTTTTTTAAAACGGGCCTCAAGCCTTATAAAACAGCTGAACTTCGTAAAAATTGGGAAGGGGTGATCAAAGGAGGTCTTGACGCGCTGAAGACCAATCCTTTTTGCCATTAGTCATGCTTGTACTGAACTTGGTTATGAAGATGCCGCAATGGCTTGGCTGAAGCATGCGGTTGAAGCGGAACCGGAAAATGTTGAGAACAACCGTTATGCAGGTCAGGAACTTTATCGAAGAGAGCGTTTTGACGATGCGTTGGCTTGCTGGCAGCGAATACTAAAGATTAAACCGGACGATTCGGAAGCCGGTCGAATGGTCAGCGATATCCTTTTGGAAAAAACTATTGAAAAAAACAAATATAAAAAACCGGAAGAAATAGAAGAAGATGACGGTCGTCCAAAATTATCCAAAGAGGATGAGTTCGAGCGTCAGGTCAAAAAAGATCCTGATTCCCGGGAACTTTACCGCGATATGATTGATTATTTTAATGTCCGGGGAAATTTGAAAAAAGTGGAAGACACTTACCGTCGGGCGCTTAAAATTTTTCCTGATGACATTGAATTTATGCCCAAATTTTTGGAAGTTCAAAAACAGCGGTCCAGAAATGATCTAGAAAAATTGATCGAACTTTATAAAAAAGAACCGTCTGAAGAACTGAAGACACGTTATGTCAAGCTCCGTAATGATTATGAAACAAAAAAATTGAATTTGATTCTTTACCGGTTGGAAAAAAACAATCAGGATACGTCAGCGCATTATGAATACGGACTTTTTCTTCGCGCTCACGGAAAAATAAAAGAAGCGATTTCCGAATTTCAGGCGGCTAAAGCGGATATAAGCGTCAAAAAAGAATGTCTTGTCTGCCTGGCAAGTTGTTTTCAGCAGATTAAACAATATCGATTGGCCATGATGCATTATGACGAAGTCCTTGTTCTGTTTGAAGATACGGATGAATTGGTCTGTCAGGCTCTGTATCAGGCCGCTAAACTTGCGTTCTTTTTGGAAGACATTTCCAAAGCGGAAAAATACGCGACTCGCTTGGCCAGTATAGATTTTTCTTATAAAGATCTGGGGGACCTACTGGACAAAATAGAAAAAAAGAGTCATAATTGATCTTTCAAAATAGGTTCGTTGTAAAAAGTAAAGGAGATTTCTATTGAACTCCTGATCGGCGAACAAGCGTAAAAGTAGGTTTTGAATCAGTTTAACGGAGTTTATCTCCCAAGTTCCAGTATTTAAAGTATTATGCCAAACATTAAAAGTGCAAAAAAACAACTGCGACAGTCGATAGCTCATCGTGAGCGTAATCGCGCGGCCCGTTCCCTCGTTCGCAATCGGATCAAGAATTTAATCAAAATCCTGAAAGACGGCAATGTTGCC
Organism: uncultured Planctomycetaceae bacterium; assembly: GCA_964652875.1. Classification (GTDB taxonomy): domain Bacteria; phylum Planctomycetota; class Planctomycetia; order Pirellulales; family Thermoguttaceae; genus JAUNBG01. The sequence continues at coordinate 16,994 of CAZZEF010000002.1, read as the reverse complement.
GAAGCGGAAACCCAGTTCCGGGGTATTTGCAGTTCGTTGGATAAGGCTGTTTGCCGTAATTTGTGGCACGCAAACACCGCGGCGCGCAAAAAATCGAGACTTTCTTCATTGATTTTGAAAGTAAAAAAAGCTCAGGCTGAGAACAAATAGTTCAACGAAAGCTGTATGTTTTCGATTTCGTCCAAAGTTTCTGTTTCATGTATATTGATAAATACATGAAATAGGGGTAATTATGTATTTTTATGTTGGGCCCGTGCCGCGTTGTCGGTACCGGGCTTCTGTTTTCCATAAACGTTTTTTTTGTCGAGGAAACAGGATGGATCCGATTACTCTTCGAGTTATTGATGGTCCCGATACAGGCACCGTTTTTTCCGATATGTCTTTTCCGATCAGTATTGGTCGCGAAAAAGAAAATACAATTGAACTGAAAGATGAACGAGTCAGTCGTTTTCATCTTAAAATTGTTTATGAGTCGGATATGCCGCTTTTAGTCGATTTGGGAAGTACCAACGGAACCCAAGTCAATGGAGAAGTGGTTCAGTTCTGGTTCCTTCGTCCGGGCGATTTGATCTCTTTGGGGCGAACAAGCTTTTTGTTCGGTTCTCGTCAAGAAATTGCGGAGCGCTTGAAAGATATTAGAAACAGACTAAAACAAGGCGAAAAATCTTTCCCGTCTGTTACGGTAACGGATTTTCTTGCCAAAGATCCCAAAGATGACCTCTCTTGGGAAAAAACTTATTACTCTGCGCTGAAAGATGAATTGTTTTCCAAAAGTGAATCTGAATTGCTTCGATCCGCTTTTCCTCCAAAGATCCCTGCTCATCTTGCGCCAGGTCAAATTGCGCAGATGACGATTTTCTTTACCTATTTCGTTGCGCGTTTTCGTGATCTGCTCGAAAATATACGTTCGTTTGATGTCAGTGTCGATGCCTCTTTTAAAGGTCTTGAAGATCTTGATGGCGATAAACAGGGACATATGGCCAAGAAAAAAAGTTTTCTTCAAAAAGCTTTTTTGTCTCGTTCAGAAAAACAGCAAAATTCGGATAAAATTTCTGCGTTAAAAGAAATTATTCCAGATGGCGGTGTTTTTCTTCCTCTTCGTGAATATGAAAATCTTTTGGATATGATCTCTTTGTTTTCCGATTATTTGGCTTCTTTAACAAGAGATGTCGCTATTCCTTCTTTGGAATGCAAGGAAAGCGTGGAAGACGATACCTCCGATAAGATTGAATAAGTTCTGAATCATTTATGGCTGTTTCTGTAAAAGAGAGATCGATTTTGGGGGATGACCTTATAAACCGGCTTGTCAAAGCATTTGGCAAATGATGAAAATCATGCATTGACTGTATCAATGGATGACTTGCTTATATGACTTCTTAAAAAATGTTGAGCTAAGCGGTAACGGAAAAAGAAAACGGAATGAAACTGACGTTAAAAGATGCGCTGTCGTTGATTGTTTTGATGTCGTTGGTTTTTCTTTTTATAAATATTGTCTTTGCTGATCGTAAGGAAGATCGTTCTGCGTGTTCTTACATCTTTCAAGTGGATGTAAACAAGGCGGATAAGTCGGAGTTAAGGTTGATTCCGGGAATTGGTCCAGCGCTTGCCGATAAAATTATAGATAAACGGCAGGAATTGGGCGGATTTGATCATCTGGAAGATTTGATGCTGGTTCACGGAATCGGAGAAAAAATTTTTCAAAAAATAAAACCTTTTTTAAAAATTGAAAATTCTAAAACTAAGGGACGATCGGCTGCTTTGCTGACGGAGATGAATTTTGCGGGTTAACAAGATAAGGTGGATTATTTAAGCGCCAGGCAAGTTCTTCAAGAATAGTTTGTTCCAGTTCAAAATTGCGGCCGATTGGAAACCAGCCTTCCGAAGGCGCGTTTGGACCAGCAGGGAGTTCCAACTGACTCAAGTCGTCCGAGAAAGTAAAGTTCGAGATCGATTTGTTTGAATTCATTGGATTCGATTGGTTTTCCATTTCATTATAAACGGCCAAATTGATCTTAAAACCGTTATCTTCTGGAACAACACGAACAACAGCGTATCGGCGAACCGTTTGAAAAGTTGCTTGCCAGCGTTGTGAGATATTGGCGGAACTTTTTTTCCAAGGCTGAAAAACCCCCGGCGCGATAACCGGTTTTGTATCAAGTCTGCCTTCGGTATAACGACGGACAAGAGAACCGTTTTTTTGAATTTCATCCTTCAAGACTGGTGATTCGTCGGTAATTTCAAAATAATTGTCGACAACATCGACGATGGATTCCCAAAGCCATTGGTTATCATCGGTTCTGATATAAAGCGGGTTTAGATTCCCAGTACTCCCGGAAGCTATTTCCAAGGACGGAACCTTTTCCGGAACACCGGCGCACCCGGAAAATATGATGAAAGAAATGAATATTAACACGATAACCAAAAGGATAAACTGGTTGAACAGTTTATCTTCCGTTCGTCGGTTATTCGCTTTTTTCTTTCTTAACAGGTTCATTTTTCGCAGTAAGGTAAAATATTGAAACTTATTGATTGTCAAAACGGACACAATATCTATTTAGACTCATTGAAAGTTCAACCCTGAAACAAAGGAGAGATTCTAAATGTTTGTTTTTCTGTTGCGAGTTGATATGAGGACAGATTTTGAGTATGATGATTTTATGAATTTGCCGCAAGTCCAAAATCAGTTTTTTTAAAATTATAATGGACAAAAAGACGAAACTAACTTTTTCTGCTTCGAATCATTTCCTGCGTTTTTGAGATAATATCTTCTGTTAACCGGTCAAATGTTGTATTTTGTTCGGACCGAAGATTGGAAAGAGTCCAAACTGCTTCACTTTCTTTACCATCGCAAGCCATACACCAGGCAAGTCCGGCAAGACCGAAATTTTTGTATTTTTTATCAAAAGGAGTCATTTCGATGAAATCGATAAATATTTTTTTAGCTTCATTTCGATTATTTTCGCGCATATAAACCAAGGCAAGCTGCTGCAGAGCCTTTCTTTTCCAATATTCTTTTTCAGGAAAGAAACGAATAACACTTTTCCAGGCGTCAATGGTACCAAGTTGAGACGCGAAGACCCATTGTTCTTCAACGGTATTAAGTTGGGCAATGGAAACGGATTGTTCACGTTCCGCGAAAGGAGCAGGAGATAATTGGGTAAAAAAAACGGAAGCAATCCCCGTAAGAAAAGCGAAAAAGATCAGAATAAAGAAGGATCTTTTCGCTTGAGGATTTAGCCATATCGAACGGTGTTCTTGTTCTTTGAGTGTTTTTAAATGAAATAATGAAGTTTGAAGCGTCATGGACAGTTCGTTTCGTCGCAAGGAACTTTCGAACGCATCCTGTTCTGTTTGATCTTGAAAAATTTTGGCCGAATTCCAGCGTTCAAGGTCGGGATCGTCTTCCGCAAAAGATGTTTGACGATTGACCTCTTTTAATTCTTTTTTCAAGAGATCCAGTAAATCCGTAACCGATTGAAAACGATCTTGAGGTTTTTTAGCCATCATTTTTTGAATGATAGCGGAAAAAGTTTCTGATACTTCCGGTCGAAAGTCTCTAATATTGGGAATGGCCCGATTCATATGTTGCAGAATAACGGAAAGAGGAGTATCTGCAACAAAAGGAGGTTGACCGGCCAGCATATGGAACGCGGTAATGCCTAGTGAATAAAGATCGCTTCGAAAGTCGATTAATCCACCCTCGGCCTGTTCCGGGCTCATGTAAAGCGGGGTTCCGAGAGTCAAACCAATTTGAGTTAAGGAAAGACTTCGTTCTGCGTGCATTGTTTCGAGATACGCCAAGCCGAAATCTGTAATTTTAACAGTTCCTTGTGTGCTTAAAAGAATGTTTTCCGGTTTGATATCGCGATGAACAATACCAAATTTTCCGGCTTTCTCAAGTGCGGAACAGATATTGAGTAAAATGGTCAGCGTCTGATGAACAGAAAGTTTTCCCCGCATTCGCAAAAATTGCTGAAGATTGAGACCGGGCACATATTCCTGCGCAATATAATGGATCGACGGATGTTTGATTTTTCGTGAAAAAAAACGGCGCAAGAAAGAGAAAGGTCCCTGTTTTGATGCGGTACCCGGATAAAGAACGGATCCGACTTCATAAATATGAACGATATTAGGGTGTTCAAGTCGGGCGGCAGCCTGTGCCTCCTGAACAAATCGGCGGACACCAGTTTCATCGTTGGAGAGATCTTCTTTAAGAATTTTAAGTGCAATTTCGCGGTCAAGAGAGATCTGTTTAGCCAGATAGACATCGGCCATGGCTCCGGATCCAATACGACGCAAGATCATATAGTCACCCAGCGACAAATTCAGATAGGGATCGTCAAAGAAGTCCGTGTTTTCTGATTCCGAGGTGTTTTTCATCGTGAACGCTCCGACCGACAAATTTAATTTGCCGACGAAAAATTTTTAAAATTGAACAATATAAAATATTATATCGTCACTCATTGTTTCGCCAAGGTGTTTTCTGTTTTTATTTATTTGTTTTAGCCTATATATGACATTGACATAAAAAGACAGTCGTAAAAATCAAAAAACGTTAAACCTTTTTTTAAGGAGTGTTTTTGGGATTTTCTCAACTGGTCAATCAAAAATCCGTTAATAGCAGTTTTTATTGATATTTCTCAAATTTAAACTGGTTTGTTCGATAAACGAATATTTACAACGCCATTGAGAATGGAAAAATAACATTATTTATTGCAGTTGAGCTGCAATTTTGTGATGATTTTGATCTTGTTATTTATTTTGATTTTGCAATGATCTTTTTCTTTGGTTAATATAAAAGAATCCTCCATATTTTATTATCTATCTTGCTTAATTTTATTTTTTATTTGTATTCTTGAGATGGCTAATTGTTTTTAAAGTATAATTCTGTTAAGATGATATATAATAATAAAAATATTATTTATGTGTTGATTTTATGTAAAAGAAAGTTAAAATTATATATGATATTTAATATTTTAACGCATTAGCGTTCCTTTTATTCAAAAGCGATATTATTTTTTAAAATATTGGGAAAATATCGTTATTTTTAAGCTCGTAAAAATTAGTAATGTATGTCAGAATTTTCGTTTGTTTCGAAAAGTATTATTAAGTTAGGGAAAGTTATCAAACTTTCTTATTCAAAATTGTTGTAAGTATTTTTTGTTAAATTAAGGAAAGGGTTTAAATGAAGAATTTTATTATGCCATTTGCTGTCATTCTTTCTGTTTTTGTTTTTGGATCATTTTCAATGGCACAAAATACTGCCAAGCCTGTCCCAGTCAAGCCTGCACCGGCTCAGGCTGCTCCGGCACCTGCCGCGCCTGCTACTCCGACATCTTTATTGATGGCTGAAAAAGAAGAACTCAAATCAATGATGAATAGAGCTTCCGGTAAGGTTTGTCTTGAAAAAATTAAGACTAAAAAATTTCAAAAACGTCTTCCTTTTCAGTTTTATAAATTTAAACAAAAATTGACAGATCCGCAAAAAGAAGCGATATTTAAAATTCAAGCGGAATACAACGAAGTTGTCGCATCTCTTCGGGCTCGTCTTGCGAATCTTGATCGTGAATGTAAAGATAAAATAATTGCGACATTGACACCGGAGCAGAAAAAAGAATATGATGATAATTTGTCAATGTTAAAAGCGGAACAGAAGAAAAAAGCGGATCAGCGGCAAGTCAAAGTTAAAGCGGATCGAGCGGCAAAAGCCAAAGCTAAAGCGGATCAAAAAGCCGCCGCTAAGAATTCCGAAAAGAAATAAGATTTGGCGCATTGCGAAAAGTCATTTTTTCGTTAATTCATATGTTTTATAAAATACATCCAATCACTATTGAAAAGTTTTAAACGATATTTATACAGACTGTTTTTTCGATTAAAGATCAATAAAAAATAACCGGTATAAAAGTAAGTTTAATTAAGGTCCCGTTTTAAAATTATGCCATTCTGGGCTGAACGTATTTAAAACGGGACTCTTTATATAAATGTCAAAAAAAGGTTCTCATAAAGATTTTAAACTAGTATTTTATACTGTCGATTTTTATTTTTCATATTTTCGATCATTGATTTCGTTAGAGAACGGTTCTTTGGAGTTAGAGAAAAAAGTAATGTTTAGCCGAAGAATAATTCTTGAAGTTGGAAAAATTTCTGAAGTTGATTTCATGTATAAATTTATAAAACGTTGAAATTGATGCTTAAATAGAATTTGATCTCAACGATGGATAATAAAAGGGAAAATTATCGGGTTCCTTTAAATTTTAAAATTACAAGTTCTGTTCCCCAATACTCTTTTTCAAGACTGGTAAGCTGATAAATATTATCGTTGAAAATTACCGCCCCGCAATAGGGAGTGGGAATATTAAAGTTGTTTTCGTAAAAGACAAGTCCGGAAATGTTTTCACCTGTCGCGGAATGTAATCGGTCATTGCTTTCGATTATATCTGGAATAAAAGATGTTGGAATAAATAAAACCAGATGACCAGTTTCTTTGTAATCGTATAACGATTGACTCTCTTCTTTCGGCCAAACACCAGTAATAGTGATTTCTGAACCAAGCAAATGAAACAAATCCTTTATTTTTCTTTGAACAAAATGTGTAAGACAGGTTTGAGTAATCAAAATATTCTCCTTACCGTTCAAGCATACTTGATAAAATCGTTCCGTTTTCTCTGTTTTCTTTTTTTAGAATCCCAAGATTTCCGATCAATAAAACAGCGCTAAAAGAAAGAAGTTTATCGATCTGTGTCAAAGAATTAATATTTTGAGAAAATTTTACACTAATGCCGTTGAGTGAGACGGACTCCAACTCTTTTTGAAAAAAAGGAATTTCGGCTGAATTATTCTTTTCTAATAACCAAAGAGCTTGTTCGCAAACCGCATTTTTTATTTTTTCATGCGCAATAATATTGCCGGAAATATCAATATTAAAAGCGTTGTGCGACCAAGTGAAGGCGCTGTCCAAAATAATTTCAGACCAGCTCAAACATTTGGTTTTCAAATCGTTTGATGCCTCAATCCAGGAAGAAGCAAACGGTCTGTTGGAAAAATACAGAACAGCTTCGTTAAGAGTCAGCCATATCATAATGTTTTATTCTCCTGATTTTTCTTTGATAATTTCTTTGTAATTATTCTTGATTTTTCTTTTTTCGAGAGATCCTCCATATCTTTTTTTTCATATAGTGCTGATAAATTTTTTATAGCGGTTTCAACGTCTTGATCTCGAGCAAAAATAAATTGACAGATCTCATTGTGATACTCGTAGTTAATTATATTATGATTATAACCTTTTTCGATGGAAAGAATTTTCATAGTGATGAACTCCTTTTTTATAATACTGATTCTATTGTTTCCGCTTAAAATTTTTCTTTTATCTGTCGGTAAGATTAATACATAAAGTCCGCAGACATGAAAAATTTTAAAAGAGGAGAGTATGAATTAAGTTATCATTGACAAAATCACAATATATCTATATTGCGGTTATTGTTTACATAATAAAAAGCTGACAAAAAACGCCGGAAATAATATTGTTTTCCGGCGCTTCATTCGATTGGACCTCTGTTTATTAGTTTATATGATGAGTCTTATCGAATGAAATTAATATTGAAATACTCAAGAGTTGAGTGTTGTTGCAGAAGCTTGAAGTCCACTGATACGGCAGAGTTTTTGTTTGGAATTTTTGAATTCGAGCGAAAATTCTCCGATTATTTTTCTGGAAAAACCGTCCTGGTTGGTAACCGTAGCGTCAGATGAAACAAGATCGCGAAGCCAGATCATTCCGAAACCACTCGGATCAATAACCCAAATATCGGTATCGAGCATATTGGGTTCGACAAAGACTTGCATTAATCCACCTGTCGATTCATTGATAATATGCGAAACAAAAGATCCCCGGACCTGATCTGCTCTTTCAACATGGAGAGTCGAATTATAAAGTCGGGAAATAACACGAGCCTGCCCTGTTCCGCAAAGAATAACATTGGGAGTTCCGCCAGCTTCGACGATCTTTTGTGCACCTTTATTGATGATCGATGTGGTGAGTGCTGCAGGATTGGATGAATAGTCATCACTTAAGCACCCTGTTTGTGTTCCGAAATAATAAAGCCCGCCAGTTGTTCCAAGCGCAGAGGAGGTTCTCTGTTGACGTACTCCGAAAAGGGCAATGGAATTCATTTCATAGACTATTTGTCGAATGGCTTCTGCTTCTTGATAAGCGGCGGCATTTTCCATTCCGTAGGTTTGAACGGCGGTTGATGTTCCGCTCAAAGCAATATCCCGTCGAACGATTTGAGAATAATTGTATTCGACTGAGGATTGTCGGTGAACATCAATTCCGCTTGAACTCCCTTCTGACATTGGTCGGGAAATAAAACAGAGTGTACCAGCTCCAGAACCGGGAGATCCGGTACTTGAAAGTGCGGAATATCCGCCATTGGCGGCCACAAGTGTAACAACAATTGTTGTACTTGTTTTGCTGGCGATTTTAAAAATAGCTGAATTACCGAGAATATTTACATAATCTCCTGCTTCCCAGCCACTGGAATCGGTAACAGTAAAAGTCCCTGATGCGTAGGCAGAATACGCTATTTGTTTCGGTTTAATTTGATCTTCCAGCCATTCATGTTTAGTATTAACGGCGTGTCCTTTAAGAGGAAACAGCGTTAGAAAACTTGGCGCTGCCGCTGTAACGGCCGAAAGAACTTCTGAAAAATCTCTTTTTAAACTGTTCCATTCATAACTGTTGATAGCTGTCATTAATTCTCCTTTTTAGTCAATAATGGGAGCATTCAGAATCATTCCGGTAATGTCCTGATTTTTTTTTGCGTTTTCGAATTGAATATTTTGTGGCATGGAAGAAAGAAAAGGTTGGATGGAGTGACTGCCCCCGGCTAGTGAGTCTGGAAGCCAATGCGGAGAAAGTGCAAGCTCATTTTTGAGAAGTTCCGAAATAGTCAATCCGTCTTCAGTTGTGAGCGAACCGTCTTCATTTTCATAAACCCAATAAATCAATCGATCAACATCGCGTATTGCCTCCGGGCGAATGCCAAGCTTTTCCGCTTCTTCATGAAGAATGGTGCGAATTTGATCTTCTCTTTCTTTTTGGTGATAATATTCGAGTTCGTCATTAAGCTTTTTAAGCTCATTGGTCAGGTGTTCATTGTTGGCGAGAAGTTCCGATTTCTCTTTTGTGTAATTTTTCATTTTCTTTTGGAGTTCACTCGGATTTAAACTCGCAAGCTCTTCAATTGCGGCATGCCCAGAGGCAGTTTCTTTCTTAAGTTTTTCATTTTCTTCTAAAAGTTTTTGATACTCTTGATGCAGTTGAGTGAATTCGGATGTTTTGCCTTTGTCGTCCGGATTGGAAAGAAAATAATTTCCGTTAATGTCCTGTTGAATACATTCTTCTAAAGCTGTTAAAATTTTTTCTTTCGTTTCAAACCTGTCGAACAGATTCATAAATGTTTCTCCTTATATAAAAATGGTCAGGACTTTTTATTCCGGCTTTTGATTCAGTGTTGAATCCGTCAAACAACAGAGTCTGTTGCCGTTTTCGAATTTGCCGCATGTATTCTCTATATAATTATGATGTTGCGTACAGCTCAAATTCGGAACAAAAAGTCCGCGATAATTATTTACAAAGGTGTAATTTAACCACTTGTAGTATGAAAACAAGTTTTTATGAAAATAATTATTTAAAATTCATTGGTGTGACTGTTGTATATCGTTTCCATCATGAATTTTCTGTAATAACGTCTAAAGAACCGCCGATTTACGCAGTCAATCGACGGAAATAATGGAAAATTTAAAATAAAAGCAGTATAAATAATTTTTGTAAAAATATTTTAAAACTTGAATTGGGATTATTATTTGATATTCTTCTTCGTAAAAATAACAACGAGATCTTCAATAGAAATGATTTAGAAATTGGATCAAGACACGATGAACATGCTTTCTATATTGACTTTATGCAAATCAAAATTGCTTACGTTAACGAATCAATTTCCGGAATTTAGAGAAGAAAACATTAATCTGCCGAACGAAGTATTTGTGAGAAGTGGCAAGTCTTTATGGATAGATCTTTCACTTATCCCCAAAGGTGAAAGTATTAATACTGAAACCGAAAGCATACTTCATTTTAATATTGTATTCAGAGTCAATGTTTCAAAAAATACTGGGTATTCACATCTTTCTGAAGCGGCTGATAGAATCGCTTCGCTTTGGTCATTGGGAGATTCGGATCGGGCTGGTTTTATTGTTGATAACAAACAAGTATTTATTCGCGGAACCGAACAACACCCAATTTCATTTTCCGATAATGTATGCGGTATTGAAGTCGTTATTACCGCCGATTGTTTTGAATAGGCATAATAAAAAGGAGCAAAAATGTCTAACAATAAAATAAGAAATCTGAATCTTGTTCGTGTGACTTGGAACGGAATTACTTTTGATTGTACTGCAAAGGAATTACCGTCTCTAAAAGACGCAAATTCCTGGACGATTATGACGGACAATACTAATGAATTAACTGGAAGAACAATTGTAGGAAAACCGATAGGATTTATGCCAATTCAGTTGACAATCGAAACCGATTTAACGCTTGTTTATACAACTTTAATAAGTGCGTATACAGCAGGGACAGTTTCGAGCGCAACTTTTGTTTATACTCCACCTAATGGGACATCTTCCAGTTTAACAATTCCTAAATGTTCGATTTGTGGAATCGAAACAGTAAAAAACTCAAGCGGTAACAGTACTTCAATAATAAAACTTCAGCCGGAAGGGGGCGAGGCCGGTGATTTGCCGTCAGTTTCGTAAAATTTTATCGGTATTATGTTTTACAGCCATTTTAAGATGAAATATAGCTATGTAAATGTAAAAAATAAATCCTGAAAAAATGATTGTTCTGTTTTTAAAAACATTAAAATAAAATCAATAAGATGATTAAAAACGTATTTATTTACAACAAATATTTGTCCGAAGATCCTTGCGAAGAAATCATAAATATATCGGCAGATAAAAAAATATTCAAAATAAAGACAATCGACGACCATACACAGTCATCTATTATTAACAAAATAGTGGATAAATCATTGTGTGTGACTATTCTTGCAAATTGTTTTCTTGATTCAAAAACAGTACAACCAATAGGAAAGGTCAGAGCTCAAGAGTACATTTCCAATAACTGTCTTTTGGCTGAATTTATAATTCGTGAAATTCTATGTGCAACACGTCAAAGACGAGAAGCGGAAAATATTTGTTTTGAAAATGAAATTAAAAATTTTATACAAAACAAATATATGTTTCTAAAATATTGTTACTGTCAAAGATTTGCATTAGATCCCGAAAAAATAAAAATCAATCGTAAAGTATTAATTCGCGAACAAGCTTTTCGATCTTTAAATTTTCAAGGATTGTTTAAACCCGATAAAAGAGATCATTTATTATCGTCAATGACTTGGCTTATTTTATTGATAACAGGCGCATTGGGATATGATGTAGAAAATTTGGAAAAACAAATTATTTACGGCAATCAAAAATTTAAAAAAGAAAAGAAGAATTTTCATGATAATGTTGAAGAAATAAATAAAACAACGGACTTGTTTTTTAAGACTTTAAAAACTATTTACAGTAAAAATTCCTGAAAAAATACATCATAATCAAGTGAGGTTTTAATGTCTCTTCAATATGAATACCTTGGTCGTCGAATTCTTGGTGGCGGTGTTGATGACGATAATATTCGTACGTGTACATTCGAAGAATATTATAGATTGATGAATATTGACGATTTGACAACTTTTGTCGGCTATCTTCCATCAAGTGGAATGTTAGTGCAGTATTTTCCCGCATTTCGTATTAAGACATGTGAACTTAACAGAATTTCTGAACCGCGTTCAGATCATAAAGTGGATATTTCAGTTAAATATAAATGTTCAACCTTATATGAATGCGATGTAGAAAAAGATCAAAATAACAATATATTAACTGAAATGACGCCACCTTGGCTATGGCGTATTCAAAATTTTCAAATAGTTACGGAATCGGAAAAATCAACAACATATAATGTATGGCCTTCTGAAAGTATAGTATCTGTCCCTCTTGCAAATTCTGCGGGTGTACTTTTTGATGGGACTGTTTCACGCGGATTGGCTCATATTTCATTTTCTTATAATCTTCAATATGTAAATCCGGATTCGGTGTGGCTATATGTTTTTAAAACCAATGCGTATCCCGCCGTTGTTGCAGGATTAAATTTTCCTGAGAGAACACTTCTTATTAATAAAATTGAGATAAGAAAAAAATATCTTTATCATAGAGATGGTTCTATTAAATATGAGTATTACAATGTCTCCTTGGAATTACTAGCGGATCCACAAAGCTTTAATAAGCCATTTCCAAATTTAGGAGATCATATAATGACTCAAAATGGTTTAGCGCGTCTTTGGACTTGGGGGCAAGGAAGCTGTTATGGCACTTTAGCGGAGTATATATTGAGTGAAGCGACTGATGGTGAAGAAGTAGGAGAACCTGTCTATTTAGCCAAAAGTGGAACATGTATAAGTCCGTTTGTGAACGGTCAACAAGCTCCCGTTTACCTTATTGGTTCACTATTTCAACCAATTAATTATGAATTTTTAAAATTACCAAAGGTAAATTGATGTTCATTTCTCATTACGGAAAAAAGACATGCCAGTCTATTGTTAGTTATGGTACAAAAGTTGTAATATATTGCAGTGTAAAACACCATCGGGTTCGAAGACCAAGAGTATTTTCGAAAAATACAAATCATTGTGTTGGCACTCTGAATAGTGAGATAAGAAGTTCTTCTGAAGAAAAGTACGTAACGGTTACGATGAAGAATAACATGACAAAGCAATACAAATGTTTTGCGCCGCTGTTGCGTTCGGGCGAGACGATTGAGGCGGGGACGGTCTGCATTATCGATCAGGACCGGTCCGGGAACTGGAATATTATCGCGGCGCAATGCCCGGAGAATTAATCATGCCTTACTCAAGATGGACCCCCGGATGCTGCTGTCAAAATGGAAACGCAAAAAGTTGTTGTTTGATTTTCGAAGAAATCCCGTGTAATATAAAAAATACATTGTCTTCAGAAACAGTTGTTGATAATACTTATACTGAAGAAAACACAATTTTTTATGAAAACACACTTGATAACGGAATACGCATAGGAGAATGGGGACCTCAATGCGGACCGGGAAATTATTACAACGCCTATCGACAAGATTATACTTGGGAGACAAGTTTAAAAATAATTAAACACGAAGAAACAAAAGAAATGACGTTACCGGAAGTTATTCATTCCGATAAAATATCACCGCCTTATGATTTTACAACATTATTTCATTGTCCCGTTTGTCGTGGTTCTATATTAACAGGAATAGAGGCGAACGTTTGCGGTGTTTATGTTTCGACTTGGCTGGCAACAGGTGTATACAGCTTGACTGACTGTGACTACATTTTATACGCTCCTGCCGGTTACGTAAAAAAGGAAGGACAGATTATTGGATATCCTTACAATTCATGCCCGATTGAGTCTAATCATGAATGTTTTAATAATATAATACGGGGCGAATTACGACTTGAACAAAATAAAATTTATTTACCTGAATCACACACGCTTCATGTTTCAAAAACATGGTATACCTGTTCATTTAGCTCCACTTATCATTATAAATACTATTATAATTGGGGATTGAACAATGAACACCACGATATTCAGGAAGGCGTTTTGCCTTATTATTCGAATTTCATGAATGAAGAGGCAACGGAAGTTTATAACAGGTACGAACACTATGATGGTAATTATGTATACAAAGAAAATGAAACAGGATCAATAAAATTATTAATAGTTTATATGGGATAAAATGGATTGTATACACTGTAATAAAACTGAAAAACCATGGCTAAATAAAAATTATCCGTGCAAGGTTTATTATTGCAGCTATCAGCCGGGAGGAGAAGCGGCGAGACATTGGAATTATGATCCAAAAGGATTAAACGAGGTCCGATCCACCTACTGCAACGCCCGGTATTGCGATAATTTCACACCTGCGGGGGAGGATATATTGTCTCACACAAAGGCACAAAGACACGAAGAAGAGAAGAAAGAGAGAAGAAGAATGGATGAATGGATCGACGTAAAAGGCCGGTTGCCGGATTATGACCAGCCTGTTTTTGTTATGACAATCGATAATAAATACAGCGTTTGGAAACGTGTAAAGATTCCTGACGCAACGAAACATGGCGATTACCCTTTTTTCTGGGAAGATCAAAACGTATTGGATTATATCGATAAGATAAATGAAAAAAATAAGAAGAAACAAGAATATGTTCTCTTTCACCCGGAAAGTGTAACGCATTGGATGCCGCTGCCCGGTCCGCCGAAAATAACAAATGAATTTTAAAATATCCCCTTTGCGCCTCCGTGCCTTTGTGTGAAAATATTTATCTCACGCAAAGGCACAAAGACACGAAGAAAAGAAGGAAGAATAATAAAAAGGGTTTTAATTCAATGTTGACAAACAGTTGGTGAAAACACCATTTTAAAATATTCCCTTTGCGCCTCCGTGCCTTTGTGTGAAAATATTTATCTCACACAGAGGCGCAAAGGCGCGGAGAAAAGAAGGAAGAACAAAAATGAAAATTATGAATATTGATAACTTATTAAGTTTTATATCGACAGAGAAGGCGATCTTTATTTTTATCCTTCTGTCGTTTTGCTCGATCTGGATTTTTACAATGGCGTTCGTAACGCCGGAAAAAAAGACAATACGATTGACGGCGGAACAAAAAGAAGCGGTCTTGGACGCGCTGGAATTTGTAAAATCTGAAATTGTGACCGGAAAAATAAAAACTGTCTCGGCTGCCCGATCCGCTCTTTACTCGGAACTCCCGATCGGATGCCGGGAAGAAATTATCAAAGAGTTTAACGATGTCAGTTTTAAAGATCTTCCGGAGAGAATTGATATTGTTATAACAATTTTAATCGTCTCCGATCAAACAAAGATTAACCATATAAAAAGCGAGGTATATCATGTCCAATGTTACGTATGAGATGAGTAATGGTTTACGTCTTTCCACTCCGCGCGATCTTGAGCTTGCCGCGCTCTGCTACGGGTCGGCGGTATCACTCTCAACGATCTGGAGCGATAACAATAATACTGCAAAAGTCCTTTCGTGGAATAGTGAGCTGGAGGATTATCTTGACCGGCGGGCGCGTTTAATTGACGTTGACGGTCGGGAAAATTACCTCCCCTGGAACGCTTACAAAAATCTTGAACTTGACTGGATCGACGGTTACGCCTATCCGCAAACAAGAGGCGACTGCTGTTCGTTCGGGCACCGCAACAGTCTTAAGGCGTCCAATCTTACCAACGCAATTCGCACCGGAATTAAACCGCGCGATACGGCGCAAAGTGTCGTTTACGCTATTGCCAGAGGGGACGGGACACCCCGTTTTGGCGACGGTCTTAATCTCAATCCAATGGCAAGTTATGCCGCCGAATATGGTAACTTTTGGGTCGATGATTTTGGCAAGTATAACGGGGGCTCTTATGTCCGCAAATACCAGGACGGTTCGGAACAGACACAACACGCGCTGGAAACTCAATCGATTGTTTTTCGCTTGCCGGAAATTACGTTTGATACGGTTTATCGTGTCTGTTCCGCGGGAATTGGAATCAATATTGGGGCGGGGGAATACCCTACTTCAGCGAGACAAAATAATGATGGGCTTGCGCTAGCAAAAGGCTGGTCAGGAGGTGGGCACTCAATGGCCTTAATTGCCGCATGGAAGGGCCGGTCAGGGGAGCGTTATGTTTACCTTGAAAATTCTCACGGGGCGATTTACGAGGGGGACACACTGCATAAAGGCGCGCAATATGGATGTTGGCTCAATGAGAGTCTATTTGACCGGATTGGCCAATATAACAACATGTACGGGGACTGGTACGGAAATCTTGGAGAGATAACGAGGGTATAAAATGGATAACAAAATGAAAAAAAAGTCGGTGATAGCGACGATACTGGTGATTCTCCTCTTTTTAACGTCGGGGTATCGTCTCGCGAACGGTCAGTATTATTATTACTGTCAGGACGGATCCTGCGTTCAGCAGGCGGGGCCGGAACAGGAAGCGGAACAGGAAGCCGCGAAGGTATCCGCGGAAGCGAAAACGATCATTTCTGACGCGATAACGGGCGCGATTGAAAAGGCGGGAAATGACCTTGTTGACAAAGCGGGATCGGTAATGAGCGAGGCGAAAAATGAGTTAATAACGTATTTAAAACAGCTCGCGATTAAGATCGTATTGACCGCCGCTTCGATTTTCGCGGGGATCTGTTACGCGGGCGTTCTCGCTGAAAAAATCGGAAACAGAATAAAAAGGGGAAAAAGTGATTAATTCGATAAACGCTTTTATACTGTCGGCGACAATAACACTTTTTGCGTCGACGCCGGACCTTGATTTTTTAAAATTCCCTTACGAAAAGATCACCTTCGGCGCCTTGCTGTTTTTTATTATTTGGACATACATGAGAACGGTTCTGCCCAAAACGCAGTCGGTTATAGAAGAAAAAAATAAACGTATTGAAGAGTTAATAAAAGAGATCAGTCGGCTGATTGATCAGCGGGAAGAAGATCAGAAAACAATTGCGGACCTTGTACGCAACCAAACAGAAGATAGGAACAAATAATATGAAGATATTTAAGGCGCTGGTAACCTTTATTGAATTGTGGGCCGAATACGGCGACGAGATCATCGAACTGCATAACAAGTTGGTCGCGGCGATCAAGGCGCGCAAAGCGGAAGAGAACAACTCCCCCGCGGAAAAGATCGAATAATATTTTTCTTCCGGATTCGGAAGGGATATATTATCTCACACAAAGGCACAAAGACACGGAGAAAAGAAGGAAGAATAAGAATGGATGAATGGATTGATATAAAAAAAGAAGCAATACAAGACCTTCCGTTTGTCAATTTA
>CAZZEF010000001.1:50975-88615 GCA_964652875.1 uncultured Planctomycetaceae bacterium | reverse complement strand
ACTTAGAAAAGCGGCCCGCGAAAATTTTCTTTCCTGGAACCGAATGAAGGAATGGACCGATATTCATTTGCAGCTTCAACAACTGATCAAAGATTCCAAACTCACTCTTTCGGCACGAAAAGACGATTACGATTCCGTTCATAAAGCAATTTTAACCGGACTTCTTTACGGAGTTGCCAAGAAAACGGAAACTCCCGAATATCAGACGACCGGAAATTCCAAATTTTTTCTTTGGCCCGGCAGCGGTGTCAAAAAGAAAAAACACCTTTGGCTTGTCGCCGCGGAACGCTTGGAAACCTCTCAAAAATATCTGCGGACCCTTGGAAAAATTGATCCCGAATGGATCGAGCCAATCGCCGAACATCTGCTGGAGCATCGCTGTTTCGACCCATTTTGGAACTCGAAAAGCGGTTATGTTCAGGCTTGGGAACGTGTTCTCCTTTACGGTTTGGAAATTATTCCGAAACGAAGAATCAATTTCGGTCCGACCGATCCGAAACTGTCCCGGGAGATCTTTCTCCGAAGTGCATTGGTCGCCGGTGAATTTTATAACGCTCCCGACTTTTTTTTACAGAATCAACGAACACGGGAAGAAGCGGAAAAACTGCAGGCCAAACTGCGTAATTTCCGGCTTCTGAAAAGCGAAGAGGTTGTTTATCAATTTTATGACCAGCGTCTGCCTAATGATGTTTACGATAAAACGACTCTTGAAAAATGGTATCGGCGTCTTTCCCCGAATGAAAAAAGACAGCTTCTTTTAACGGTTTCCGATCTCTGCAGCGAAGAAATACCGGAAGATCTTTCTAAAAATTTTCCCGATACTTTTCAAACGCTTCAGGGAATGGAACTTCCAATTGACTATCAATTCAAACCGGGCGAAACGGACGACGGTCTTTCGATAACCGCGGGACTGGAAACATTAAGTCAGTTGGACACAACATCGCTTGGCTGGTTGGTACCGGGTCTGCTTGAATATAAAATAGTATCGTCTCTGAAAACGCTTCCGAAAGAGATCCGGCGCGAACTGGTTCCGATTCCGGAAACGGCTCGGGAAATCGTTAAAAACATAACGTTTGGCGAAGGTGATTTTTTTGAAGAACTTGCGCGGCAGGCAAGCCGGTATTCCGGTAAATTCGTTACGCCAGCCGATTTCGACAAGGATCGCCTTCCTGATGATCTTGCCATGAATATTAAGATCATCGGTGAAGACGGTGAACTTCTCGGCGAAAGCAGGGATCTGGAAGACCTGCGCGAAAAACTCGGCGCGCAGGTCAGTCAAACATTCAGCGCGGTTCCGAACTCCGACTGGAACCGTGACGGTTTGAAGAAATGGGACTTCGGAACACTTCCCGACTTTATCCCCATCGCCAGCAGATCGGTTCGTTTGAAAGGTTATCCAGCCATTTGCGACCCTCTGTTTTTGGAAGAAGAGGGCAAAAGCTTTCCGGCAAACACTCTTTCATTGCGTTTGTTCGATACTCCGGTACGCGCTTTGAAACAGTTCCGATTCGGACTTCTGCGCGCGTTCTTTTTTAAACATCATGACGAACTGATCGGACAGGCAAAATGGATCCCCGAGATCAGAAAACACGCTCTTTTGTTTCGTTCCATTTCCAACGGAACGATTATCGATTTTACCGCTGAATTGATCGCCGCAATCGCACAAAATGGCGTTAAACGTCCGTTTCCGAAAAATGAAGGCGAATTCAACCATTATTTAAAAGCGTGTCATGAAAATCTTGTACCCGCGGTTCAGGAAGCGACTTACTGGCTTTCTCTTTTCGTTCCCGCCTGTCATGAAGCGAAACTGTTGATTGAGAAAAATCAGCGCGGTACTTTTGCCGATTTTTCAGAAGACGCCGAATTCCAACTTTCTCAACTGCTTCTTCCGAAATTTCATTGGACGATCTTTTGGGATCATCTTAAAGAATATCCGCGTTATATGAAAGGAATCGCTGTTCGTTTTGACAAGATCAAAAGCGGCGGTCTTATCCAAGATCGCGCCAATTCAGATCAAATGATCGATCTTTGGAATGAATACGTTGATCTTCGGGATCGTCAGGCTCTGGCCGGTATAAACGATCCGGAACTTGAACTTTACCGCTGGATGCTTGAAGAATACCGTATTTCGCTCTTTGCTCAAAAATTGGGAACATCAATGAAAATTTCTGCCGTTCGTTTGGAAAAGCAGTTGGAAAAGATCAAACGGTAGCGGATCACGGCAGAAAATTATATTGTCCTCTTTGTCAGGCGTTCGGCATTTTATATTGTTCACCTTTTAAATTTTCCGCTCTTTTCGCCGATTGATTACAGGAATCGGCTGATCTTTTAAACATTGAAACGGAAAATTTCCATTGGAATGGACGAAGATACTGATTCTGTAAAAATTATGAATTACGGTAAAATTTATCCGTTCCCTATAAAGATCAGGGATCAAATTTAAACATTTCCGTTCTGAGCTTAAAGCAGATCTTCCAATGTTTTTCGAGTAAAGAGACCGCGGAGAATTTCCGGTTTTTCTTTACCTGGCTTGAAAATCATGATCGTTGGAACCTGTCGGCCTCCGTTTTCGTCAAGAAGCTGATTGATCGTTTTCATCTCTTCCGTATCCGCGCTTTGATTGGTACAATCGGCGGTTAAGGTGACGATTCCTTTGCGGTCAACAAGATCGAGAAAATCATCGGTATGCAAAATCGTGTTTTCAAGCACTTTGCAGTTGGGGCACCAATCAGCGGTAAAGTCGATAATGATCGTTTTATTCTCTTTTCCTATTAACTTCAAATCGGCCGGTTCAAAAAGTTTCCAATGTTTTTGGACGAGTTTTCCTTCGCGTTCGGCCCGAATAGCCCAACGGGTCATTTTCGCTTCAACGGCACTTTGAATGGTAAACGGCATTGGAATTCGGGGAAGATCAAAAGAGATCAGGACGGAAGCCGTCAGCAGAAACAGCGAAATCGTCCAGCGCCGAAGACGTATTTTCGGGGAAGCGTCAAAGGGAATACTGCCGATGAACCAGCAGCCGAACCAAAGCGCAAATAAAACCGTTATTGTCGGAAGGATCCAAGCGGCGGTTGGCATTGAGAAAAGGATCCAAATCACCGCTCCAAGCAGAACGAAGCCCATAATGACGCGGAAGTTTTCCATCCAAAGTCCCGGTTTTGGCAGAAAGCGAAGCAGCTCCGGCCGGGCTCCCATCAAAAGATAGGGAGAGGCCATTCCCAATCCGATCAAAAGATAGATCGGAACAACAATAACCGAACGTCCTTCCTGAATCATTGTGTTCGTCCAAGCGAGAGTCGGACTCAGCAGCGGCGCGCCGCAGGGAATCGCCAAAAGGGTCGTTATGATCCCTTTGAAATAGGCGCCGCCCGCTCCTTCCTGATCCATCAGATCGTTCGATTTTTTACCGCCAAGAAAAGCCGGAAGACGTATTTCCCAAATACCCATCATATTAAGAGCCATCGCGAAAACGATCAGACTCATGACTATCTGGAACAATCCGTAAGTAAACAGATAACTTAAACCAACGCTCATAAAAGCCAGCAGAAGAAATACGGTTAAAATACCTCCGGTATACCAAAGATTCAGACGAAAAGCCCGACCGCGACTTTGTCCTGCCTGCTGAAAAAAACTAATGATCTTTAAACCGATTACCGGAAGAACACAGGGCATAACATTCAAAATCAAACCGCCGAGAAAAGCAAAAATCGGCACCCAAATCGAAAAAGCAGTTCCGGCGGAAAGCGGCTTTTGATCTGATGAAACCGCCGTTTGACTTGCCGAATCCGCGGTCGTTGATCCGGTCGACTTGTCGGAAACATTTTGATCAGATCGTTCGGATGACGAATTTCGCGTCAATTGTCCAGAGATCGGCGAACTGTTTTTGAAAAGATCACGTTGTTTGACCGCTTTCTCAAGTAATGTTTCGATCGAAGCAGGATCCATATTTTTATCCGCGACGGCGCGAAAAGAAAAACGAACCGGATTGCAGATCCCATTCTCACCGGAAGTGCAGGCCAGCGCGCTGAAAGAAGCGGCGACCGTTAAATGATCCGGCCAAACAGATCCATCTTTTTTCAATGCGTCAAACTCATTTTTCAAGAGACTGCCATTGACCAGAACAGGAGCAATCCATCCGTTTTTTCCTTTGAGTTTTTCGAGAACATTCCCGTAAAGATCGGAAAGCGTTGTCGGGCCGAACTGATAAAACGGCCCCAATTTTATCGGAAGTCCATTGTCGTTTTCAATGGCGTCAATTTTGATCTTCGTCGGAACGGCCCCGGCTTTTTGCGTCATACTGTAAATATTAAAGTCCGGCTTGAGATCGATCTGGACGATGAACCATCCGATTGTTTTTTGATCTTTATCAAGATCTCCAGAAAACGGATTATTTGACGATTGAATCAAATAAGAGTTGAAATGTTCGATACCGGAATTTTCGGGGATCGCAATCGACTTTGATGAACCGTTCTCAGCGGATCCTGAAGTGTTTTTCGGCGCGAATTTATTCTCGGACCCCGATTTACCGGTCAAAGGGATCTTTTCGCCGCCGACCGGGTTAAAAGTGGGAATCCGATCGAAATCAAACTCAAGTCCTTTTCCGCCGCCGGTTTGTGCCTGCACTGAATCAGAACAGGTCCCGATTAAAACAGTCAGTAAAAACAGAAGGATCCAAAAAAACTTTTTTAAAGAAAAAGACATTATCGTCCCTTCTGAACAAACAACGGGAGAGAAACAGACAGGTAATCGGCTGGTCATTTTTGATCGCTTTATTGTTCGATTTTAATGAAATAAAAATTTTCAAAATTGAAAACAGATCAGTCAATTCGAACGCGGATAAAAACAGGAACGTTCGTACCGACAACGGACTCAAGCAACGAACAGATCAAGTTGAACGGCCGATTCAATCAATAAATTCGACATGATTTTTGGGAACTTTTCCAAAAATAACAAGGCATTGGTCATCGGATTGAGGGGTCGATCCAACGAAATCCTGGACCTGCTTTATAAGTCGTTCGCCCAACTCCTGGGTGGACAATTTACTTGGGTTTCTAAGATATTCGTTAACGCGGTCGGAGGTGAAATAGTTCCCCAAATGATTCATCGCATCGGGAATACCGTCGCTCATCATGGACACAATTTCCCCTTCATTTATTTGGAAAACGTATTCCTGATAAGTATTATTGGGCATAACACCGAGCGGGAAGGTCGTAACATCTTCAGCAAGACATTCGATTGTTCCGTCCGTTTTGGAGAGAATGGGAAGAACATGTCCGGCATTGATAATATGTACGTTGCCGGTTTTAAGTTCGATGACTATCAGTAAAAAGGTAATGAACCAATTGCCCCAGGTATTTTTTGTATAACAGTTATTCAGACGCGCCATCGCTTCGGGGAGATTTTTTTCGAGCAGGAGACTGTAACGGACATCGGAAGAAAGTTTCGCGACCAAGAGAGCCGCAGACGTTCCCTTGCCTGCAACATCAGCAACAACAATCGCCAGCCGGTCGTCCGGGAGCATAACGTAATCGAAATAGTCGCCGCCGATTTCTTTTGCCGAACGATAATGATCGAAAAAGTCGTAATCGTCCAGTTTCGGACTCTCTTCAGGCAGGAATCCCTGCTGCACTTTATGAGCGATTCGCATTTCGTTGGAAATGATTTTTTCCTTCGTCTGCAGATCCTGAAGCCGGGTACTTTCATAATAAAGCGCGATTTGATTGGAGACACTGACCAGCAGATCAAGATCGTCACCCGTAAAAGAAGATCCGCCGGGATGAGCTTCAATTTGAACAACGCCGATCAATTCGTCCTGTTTCGGATCAATAATCGGAACCGCCATGAAAGATCCGGTCCCTTCGGAAAGAGGAAATCGTTGAAATGTTTGGGACAATTCATCGGACCGGATACCGGACCGGCTTTGAATGGCCCGTTCAATGATCGAGCGGCTGATTCGGTAAGGAGATCGGTCATTTTCATTCCGTCGCAAATGTCCGAGTACGACAAGCTGTTCACTTTCGTTTCGCGAAACAAGGCAAACGGCTCCGGCATTTGGATAAAGTTCAAGCAGACTGGCGAGAAATTTTGGGACAAGCTCTTCGCTGTTATTAACGGAACCCAGCTCTTTACCAAGACTGATCATCGCGCGAAGTCGCGTTTTCAGACTTTCGATTTCGTGAATCATTCCGTTGCTGCCGGATCCGCTGCTCTCTATAATATTAGCGGATGATTCCGACGCAAAACGTTCACTTTCCGGAACGACTTTGATTTGCTGGGTAATATTTAACTGGCTGTTGTCAATGTACGTATTTTTCCGAATATCCGCGGGATCTTCCGAATGAAAGGAAATGGCAATGTCACTGATTAAAATAACGTCCTGATCATAAAGCCTTGTTTTGGAGGCCAACGGCTTGTCATTCAATATCGTACCGTTGCGACTGTTGAGATCTTCTATAAAATATCCAATATTTTCCTCATGTGAAATACGGGCATGTTCCCGGCTGACAGCAACCCCGGGCAGAACAATACTGCACATCGAGTGACGGCCCAGAACATAATTGTCGAGAGCCAACGGACATTTTTTTGTCTGTTTTGAATTCGGATCGACATACTGGATAAAAGCCATGTTTCAACCTCAAAACTTATCTATATAATATTTGGAGTATACTGCAATCATTAATTGTTCACGTTCAGCTCTTGATTTTTTAAAAATAACAAGAGAGAATGATCGTAAAACCGAAAGCCCCAATATTGATATCGGGATTGTTCTCCGTTCTTTTTCTATTTATAAAAGATTTTCTTTATCAATTATATCTAAAAACTTTCAAATGTCATTATCACGATAAAAATTTTTAAAAACATTTTGAAAAAATCGACTTTTTAAATAATTTTAATTAATAATAAATATCAATGGTACTGCAATAAAAAATCTTAAAAATTTCAAAAGTGATTTTACCTGTTCTATGATAAACACCAACACAAAAAGTTAACACTCTTTTTATTGTTTATCGTTATTTTATTCTTAATTAAAAAGTTTTTTTCGAGATACAAAACTTCATAAATTCGGATCATCGGATGTATAAAAACATAAAAAGAAAAGCAGAGAACAAACAAACTGTAATCTCTGCTTTTTTAATATGTTATATTAATTACTCAATAATTTTTGTAATTGAGTATTCGATAATTCCGGACGCGCCGGCCGCTTTGAGTTGCGGAATCATGATTCGAACTTTATCGATATCAACGACAGTCATAACATCCAGCCAATCAGGATTGGAGAGATTGGAAATTGTCGGGGTTTGCAGAGCAGGTAAAACTTTTAAAACGGCGTCGAGATTTTTCTTTTCGACATTCATTACCAAGGCAACTTTTCCTTCGGCAGCCATTGTCGATTCGAGCATAAGAAAGATATCGTCGATTTTTTGTTTTTTCCAAGGGTCAGCCAGCGCCTTTTTATTGGCGATGAAACGAGTCGTACTCTGAAGAATTTCGTCAACAATTCTCAAATGATTGGCGCGCAATGAACTTCCGGTTTCCGTAACTTCAACAATGGCATCAGCCAATTTCGGCGGCTTGACTTCGGTTGCGCCCCAACTGAATTCAACAATCGCGCTGACACCATGCTGTTGGAGATATCGTTTGGTCAGTCCGACCGCTTCGGTAGCGATTCGTTTTCCTTCGAGATCTTTAACCGTTTTAACAGAAGATTCTTCAGGAACGCAGAGGACCCAGCGAACAGGCCGACGGCTGACTTTGGAAAAACGAAGTTCACCGACTTCAACGACATCCGCGCCGGTTTCGACGATCCAGTCATGACCGGTAAGGCCCGCATCAAGAACTCCGTTTTCAACGTAACGGGCCATTTCCTGCGCACGAATCAGCATACACTCGATTTCTTCGTCGTCGATACTGGGAAAATAACTTCGCTTTTCGATCACAATGTTGAAACCGCTTTTACAAAAAAGATCGACGGTCGCTTCCTGCAAACTCCCCGCGGGAATACCAAGTTTCAAAATGCTGCCTTCCGACATCTGTTGCTCCTTTAAAAAAACGCTTTTATTTGAATATAAAAAATATTTTCGTTAACCTGAAATTTGTCTGATTCAAATACTTGATAAATGGGCTAAATTTTTTATGCCGCAATCATTTAAAATTTTCCGCCGACTGACTTTATGAATCAACTGATTCAGACGCTTGAACGAAAAACTCATTCTGAAACCGGTACATAATACAACCTATTGTAAACTGATCTAACGGTTTATTGATGCGGATGCTTATAAACTTTTTCGGGATCGAAAACGCGTTCTCCCTTGGCAACAAATCCTTCGTCAGTAACCTGTCGGTAAAAACAGCTTCGATAGCCGGTATGACAAGCGGCGCCGCCAATTTGATCGACTTTAAGAAGAAGTGTATCACGATCGCAGTCGATAAACATTTCAATAACTTTTTGAACGTTGCCGCTTTCTTCTCCTTTGCGCCAAAGTTTATTGCGACTTCTGCTGAAATAGACGGCTCTTCCGGTTTTAAGCGTTTCGTCATAAGCCTCTTCATTCATATAGGCGAGCATAAGAACATCGCCGGTGGCGGCGTCCTGAGCGATAACGGGAAGAAGATTGCCACATTTTTCAAAATCCGGTCGTTCCATTTTAATCTTTCCTGGTTTGCAAGTTATTTTGAAGCGTTAATATTATTTTAACTTTTTTTGTTTTCTTCTTGATTTTTTTTCCGAAGCTTGATCAGATCGGCGGTGGTTCGCATCGCGCAGAATTTTGGCCCACACATAGTGCAGAAATGCTCGCCGGAAAAAGTTCCGTCTTCGTTAAGTACGACATGACCGGTGTTTTCACCTTCTTTTCGCGCTTCGTCATAAAACTCTCTGGCGCGTTCGGGATCAAGTGCCAGCTTAAATTGAGCATCCCAATCAAAACGATAACGGGCCCGAGCCATGTCATCGTCCCGATTTCGGGCGCCGGGCCGATGAAGAGCAATATCAGCCGAATGAGCCGCGATTTTATAAGCGACGACACCATTTCGGACATCTTCCAGATTCGGAAGTCCGAGATGTTCTTTGGGAGTTACGTAACAGAGCATGGCCGCGCCGTACATGGCAGCCATGGCCGCGCCAATCGCGCTTGTTATATGATCGTAACCGGGCGCAATATCGCAGACAACCGGACCGAGAACATAAAACGGCGCGTCGAAACACTCTTGAGCCTGCCGGTCCATGTTCATTTTGATCTGATCCATTGGAACATGACCTGGTCCTTCGATCATGACCTGACAGCCATGCGACCAGGCTTTTTTAATGAGTTCGCCCATTACAGATAATTCGGAAAACTGGGCGGCATCGCTGGCATCATGAAGACAGCCGGGTCGAAGTCCATCGCCAAGACTCCAAGTAATATCATAATCCTTCATGATCTCGCAAAGCTCGTCGAAATGCGTATAAAAAGGATTTTCTTCTTGATGGTATTCCATCCATTTGGCCGTCAAAGACCCTCCGCGACTGACAATTCCTGTCAGCCGGGAATCAACCAGCGGTAAATGCCGACGCAACAGCGCGCAATGAATCGTCATGTAATCGACGCCTTGTTTGGCCTGATGTTCAACAGCCGACAGAAAATCAGACGGTTTCATATCGACAATATCGTCAAGCTGTTCGCAAACATGATAGAGCGGAACTGTTCCAACCGGAACGGTTGACGAATCAATAACACGCTGACGAATCAAATCAATGTCCGGACCGGTCGAAAGATCCATAACCGTATCGGCACCGTAATAAATGGCGCAATTAACTTTGGACAGCTCGCAAACAGAATCACCGGCCAACGCGGAATTGCCAAGATTGGCGTTTATTTTGGTCGTTGCGGCTTTACCTATTCCGATCGCGGATAGATCTTTGGATAAATGAATCCGGTTGGCGGGAATAACCATTCGACCCGCTGCGACCTCGTCCCGTATTTTTTCCGGAGACAAAAGCTCTTTTTTCGCAACCAATTCCATTTCCGAAGTGATTCGGCCCGCTTGAGCTTCCTGATATTGAGTCATTTTTTACACTTTACTGCTAAATGGTGTTTAATCGAATTAACAGCCTGTTAATATTAATATCGATATTGATCGCAACGATACTTAAAAATTGATCTTTGACATACCTATCATATTAATTTATTGACCGACGATGAAACAATACAACAAAACAGAATAATCAATCCTATAATCATCAATGTTGCATTATAGAATATAAATCGCAATATTCTAATCTTGCGAAATCATTAAAGCACAAAGAGAAAGATCTTTTCGCCTTCTCTTATGATCTCCGTTAAATTTCGCTGCTTCCTTTTATCATAACCCGTATTCCAAATATTTCAAGAACACTTGTCGATCGTATTCAAAAAGATATAATGAAATTGTCAAAATAATCGCAAAAAACAATATTGTCATTTTTATTTTATCGCGTAAAAACGGAAAGAGATTTTTTCCGTCAAAAAAAGCGGAAAAGCCGCAGAAAACTGAATACAGCCGATTCGAACAAGTTGGATCGAAATAATATCAAGGTTGAATACCGAAAATTCAAAATAACAGGGCATCAGTAACAAGAAAGGACAAACGATAGAAATGGCTTTTTCCATTCCGAAGGGGTACCGGTTCGCGGGAATACACTGCGAAGTGAAACCGAATACGACAAAAAGGGATCTGGCGCTGATTGTTTCGGATCTTCCGGCAACGGCGGCGGGTGTTTATACAACGAATCTCGTCTGCGGCGCGCCGGTTCAATTCGACCGCGCCCAAACGCCCGGCAAAGGATTTCGTGTCATTGCGGTGAATTCGGGGGTTGCCAATGCCTGCACTGGTCAACGGGGACTTGAAAACGCGGAGAAAATGGCCGATCTTGCCGCAAAATCGATTGGAGCGGAAGCGGGACAGGGACTTGTCATGTCAACGGGAGTCATCGGAATTCATCTTCCGATGGATCGGATTGAAAAGGGAATTCAAACAGCGGCAGCGGAATTGGGATCCGGGGTCGAGTCTTTTGAAAACGCCGCCCAAGCGATTATGACAACCGATACCGTTATGAAAGTTGTGTCCAAAACGCTGGTTCTTTCCGACGGAACCGCGGTCACACTTGCCGGAATGGCCAAGGGGGCGGGAATGATCGGTCCCAATATGGGCACAATGCTGGCCGCTGTTGTAACAGACGCAAATCTGAATCCGGAGGACGCGGCCCGTCTGCTGAAAGACGCCGCCAACGATTCATTCAATTGTATTAGTGTTGACGGACATACAAGTACCAGCGACACCCTTTTGCTGCTGACCAACGGCGCCGTCAAACAGGAACCATTAACCGGATCCGATTTGGAAATGTTCGGAAAGATGCTCAAAGAGTTTTGTATTGAGCTTGCTAAAAAAATACCGGACGATGGAGAAGGCATCACCCATCTGATCACCATTGACGTCAACGGTTGCAAAGACCGCGAATCGGCAATGAAAATCGCCAAAACAATAGCGAATGACGCACTGGTAAAAACGGCGATTGCCGGGGCTGATCCCAACTGGGGAAGGATTACTTCCGCTTCCGGCCGGGCTGGTGTTCCGTTTGATCCGATGAAGGTTTCGCTCAAAGTCAACGGATTTCTGCTTTATGAGAACGGAACACCGGTCGAGTTTGACAAGACGCTTGTTTCCAATAATATTCGGGATAACAAAAACACCCGTTTTGAAATATTTTTCGCCGAAGGAAACGAACATTTGCGTTTTTGGACGACCGATTTAACGAAAGAATATGTTCACATTAATTCCGAATACACTACCTGATTACCGGAGCAATTCCAATGGACAATTTGAAAAAGACGCCGCTGTTTGACAAACATGTCAAATACGGCGGAAGAATAATCGATTTCGGCGGCTGGGCTCTTCCGGTTCAATACGAGGGGATCATCAAGGAACACGAGAAGGTCCGGGAGAGTGCCGGTCTGTTCGACGTCTCGCATATGGGCGAAATCATCGTTCGCGGAAACGGCGCTTTCGATTTTGTTCAGTCGCTCATTACCAACGATCTTTCCAAAACGAAAGACGGACAGATCCTTTACTCGCCGATCTGTTACGAGTCGGGCGGATGTGTTGATGACCTGATCGTTTACCGGAATTCCCTGGACGATTATTTTATTGTCGTCAACGCGGCCAATACCGATAAGGATTTTGACTGGTTCTGTCAGTGCGCAAAACAGCAGCCAGCCCCTTCCGGACTGACAATCATGAACGTTTCCGACAAATACGCCCAACTCGCCATTCAAGGTCCGAAATCGGAAGAGATCCTTCAAAAACTGACCGACTTCGATCTTGGCAAGATCGCCTATTTTCATTTCAGTTCGAAGGTGAGTATTGACGGACGAAACTGCATTGTATCCCGAAGCGGTTATACGGGCGAAGACGGTTTTGAAATTTATACTGATCCGAAGAATGCGGGACCGATTTGGGAAAAGATTCTTCAAGCGGGCGAAGATCGCATTGCCCCGATCGGACTGGGGGCACGCGATACCCTCCGTTTTGAAGCGAAGCTTCCGCTTTATGGTCAGGAGATCAGTCGGGAAATTTCGCCCGTTGAAGCGGGACTAGGTTTTTTCGTCCGGCCGGAAAAGGAATCGCCTTTTTACGGAAAAGAAGAACTGGCCAAACAGAAACTTTCAGGCGGATTGACGCGTAAACTTTGCGAATTCGAAATGCTGGAGCGCGGGGTTCCCCGAAGCCATTATGAAGCGGCGTCCGATGGAAAAATTATCGGTTTCGTAACAACCGGAATGTTCGCGCCGACACTGAAAAAAAATATCGGACTGGCTCTTCTGCCAATTGAATTTTCAGAACCGGGAACCAAATTTCAGATCATGATCAGAAATAAACCGGTATCCGCCGAAGTTAAAAAAGGGTTGTTTTATTCGAAAAAAACAAAACATAACTGATTTATTTGACCGAAAAATTGAATAACCGCAAAGAACGGAATTGAACAGTTCGAACAAGTCATACGGACCGTTGATAATATAAAAATCAGACAGAACAAATGATATAACGATTCCATCATGAATTTTCCGTTATAACGCCAAAAGAACAGCCGATTCACGCAGGCAAACGGCGGTAATGACGGAAAATTTTAAAAAAAAGCAATATAAAACAAACAGACCCTGCCGGTCACAAAATTTTTGCGCTGTTTTTAATGAATTTGAGCAACAGTTTTGATCTGTAACAAACAGCGTTCGAAAAATGGAATTAACCGGCATAACAAAAGAAAGACAGGAGCAGCAGAATGAATATACCGCAGGATCTTTTTTATTCCAAGGAACACGAATGGGTTCGTTTTGACGGAAATAAAGCTTACATCGGCATAACGGATTACGCGCAAAACAGTCTCGGCGACATCGTCTTTGTTGAACTTCCTGAAATGGAATCGGAAGTCGATTCAATGAGCGAAGCGGGCGTTGTCGAATCGGTCAAAGCCGTTTCGCCGATCTTTTCACCGATGAGCGGACGGATCGTTGAAGTGAATGAAGAACTGGAAAAATCTCCGGAACTTTTGAATTCCGATCCTTACGGACAGTTTATTTTTGCCGTCGAGATCAAAAATTCCCAAGAGAAAGAAGATCTTCTCGACGCGGCCGCCTATGAAAGCATCTGCGAATAAGAGATCTCTCGTTCCAGCGGTTTTACCCGTTTCGTTTTTTCGAACGTTTTAATACCGTCTTCATTATAAATTTTCGTGATTTCCGCCGATTGACTTGCGTGAATCGCCTGTCTTTCGACATAAAAACGAAAAATCTGTAATGAAACCGGCATCAACGATTTCGGTCTTTCTTTTGATCCAAAGCCAAAAACAGACGATTGCCCCCCGATCAATAATATTATACTGTTTTTATTTTAAATTTTCCGTCCTTACCGCCGATTGACTGCGTGAATCGGCGGCTCTTTTGACGTTAAAACGGAAAATTCATGATGGAATCGGTATATTTCCCGGCTCGCAGAAAAAAGACGGAAACAGGGGATGATTTTATTTAATTTATTTCGGCAATACGAGAACGTGATTAACAATGTTTCCAAGGGCAAATAAAAATTGATTTCGATCTGTAAACAGAATTGAGGATGTCATGAATTCATCACCGCAAAAAAACAAGATCCGACCAATAGAAAACCGATCGAACGGCTGGGCGGCCTTCGCGGAAATTCTTTTGATCTTTGCGGTCTTTTTTGTTTACGGAGCCTGGCCTGTTCCCGATGTAAACGAACAGTATTATATCGGCAAGGCCATTCATTTTTGGCATCCTGACTGGCTGGCTTCCGACAATTTTCTCGGAACGCCGGATTCGCATTGGCTTTATTACGCCGTTTTCGGAATTTTTTCTCTTGTTCTGAATCCAGCCGCGCTGGCCTGGTTCGGAAGAATTTTGATTTGGTTTTTAACCGCCTGGAGCTGGCGGTCTCTTTCCTTTGCGATTATACCGCGCCGTTGGGTCTCTGTTCTGACCGCGCTGGGCTTTCTGTTTTATCTGGACGTCTTTCATTTGGCTGGCGAATGGATCATTGGAGGCGTTGAGGGAAAAGGATTCGCTTTTCCGTTTATTTTTTGGGGACTGGCGGCGTTTATAAAAGGAAAAGATCGGCTCTGCTGGATCCTTTTGGGAATCGCTTCGGCGTTTCATGTTCTGGCTGGCGGCTGGACTGTTTTGGCCGCGTTGTTCGCCTGGACAGTTTCCGAATACCGTCTGAACAGGAATTTTAAAAAAGTATTTGAACAATTCGTCAGAATTTTCCCCGCGCTGATCCTGGGCGGAGCAATTTCTCTTTTCGGCTTGATCCCGGCCTTAATGCTGGATTCCGGGGCATCGCAGGAAGTTGTCCGACAGTCGCATCGGATTTACGTTTATGAACGACTGGCGCATCATTTGGTTCCGTCTTCTCTTCCCTGGACTTTCGTTTTGCGCTTTCTTATGCTGTCCGGAATTTGGATTCTCTTTTGCCGAATACAACCGGAAATCATTCGAAATTTTTGGAGCAAAAAATTCCCGTGTCCGGACTCTTGCCGCAAACAGTCAAAAGCAGCTTCCGATTCAGTAAACAATTGGTCGGAAAATAAGAATTTACAGACGCAAGATACCTGTTTTAATGATCAAAAAAACATAATTTCCCTTGACCGGTCTTCAAAAAATTTTTATTCAGAAAAGACATCAGGCCCCGAAACAGCGTCATGCCGGATCAATTGTTTTGTTTGGGTATCGCTGATCTTTATGATGATCGGATTTTCGCTGGATTTCGGCGTTCGTCAGCTGTCGCGCTGGGGACTTGTCTCCGATCCGAAAAACATGGCCGATCTTTTGCGCTTTTACTGGTTTCGGCTTTCGGACTGGGCGGTTCCTTTCGGCGTTGCGTTCGGGTCGGCTCTGCTTTTTCTGCGGACAGGAAATATTTTCTTAAGAAAAACTTTTAATAATCATAAGAAAAGACGCGATCAACAATCGACCGCCATTTTCATCAGTTGGATTTTGCTTTCGGCGATTGTCTATATTCTTTACAAGGAATGTTTTTCGGCGATTGTCTGCAGACAGGCGCTTGCCGCAACGGTTGATCCCAATTATCCGGTTCCGCCGCGTCCTGTTGAAGCGGTTTCAATCATAACATCGCTTTTTACCTGCGTCATTGGTTACAGTGTTTTTTATTTTGCCCGAACTTATTTCCTGATGCGGTCTCAACGAAAATTCGCCGAACGGAATACCGGAAAGATCCAAAACATTGACCAAACCAGATCTTTGAAAAACCGTGCTTTGGACCAATCAGAAAGTTTTTTAGGTTCGATCCGAAAAAGGCGGGATAAAATTGTCATCATTTCTGTTTTGTTCCTTTCCGGAATACTCGCTTTCGCGGGGCCTCTTTCCGCTTTTGTTAACAAACTTTCACTTCGAACATCACCGGTCATTCCGCGAAGCAATCCGCAAAAAGAATCTATTTCCAACGGCTGGATTCAGACTTGTCGCTGGGTGCGTGATCCTGAAAATACGGCCTCTGATTCCGTCTTTTTGGTTCCTTGCGGTTATAATTCGTTTAAATGGTATGCCGAACGCGCGGAGGCGGCCGCTTGGAAAGAGATCCCGCAAGACGCCCGGTCAATTGATCAATGGTATAAAAGAGTGAACGCTCTTTACGCAATGCCCGGTGAAAAAGGTTCCGCCCGCTGGAACCAGCCGTTAGTGATCGTTTTAATCGCCAAGGGAAGAAACAGAGTTCTTGAGGAATGCAAAAAATACCGGATCGATTATATTATTATTGAAAACCCGCCTTACACCTTAACCGCGTATCCCAAAGCAATGGAGCGCTGGCAGGAATTTGTCGATAATGATATCGTCTGGCAAAACGGTCAGTTCACTGTTCTTTGTTTTAAAGGCAAATATGATAAAAATATTCCCGGCAGGAACGCGCTCGATGAAAAGAGAACGAAGAAAAATCAAACAAATGAAACCGATAAAAACAAGGTCGAAGAAAACAGATCAAATACAAAGTGAAGAGAAGCCCCAAAAAAGGATGTCCGATGTGTGAAATTCGAAGTAAGGATAAAATAACAGCCGGTGAGTTACTGTCGGTTCAGTGTCTTCGCCTTCTCGAACAGAATAAAATAAACGACAAACATCAAGCGATTGAACTGTCCGCTTCCGAGTTGGAATACGACACGAACGGACATTTAGTCAGGCCGGAACGATTTCTTGCCCGGCGCGCCGAGCTTCTTCTTCCCAATTATCATCTGCGGGCTGAAATATTTTCAAAAATGTTTTGGGGCTTCATTTTATCGGGTATTGTCTTAATTTTGTTTTTGGGTCTTTGTGTCATTCCGTTTGCCAAATCGGATAATATTCTTGGCGGAACGACGACCAATCTTGCGGGACCTTTTTTCTTTTTTATTGTTCTCCAGCTGTTTTTTTTGTTTTTGTCCGTTTCCTTGCTTTTACTGTCCGGCATTTTTTATATTTTCATCCGTCTGTTCAAGGGCAAAAAAACGGCGGACAAATTTTCAGGTAAAATGAATTGGTTTTCCGCAACATTGGGAACGGTTCTTCTTTATCTGATTCGGGGACTGGATCATTGCCGCCGAAAACTGTCCCCAATTTACGGCAAAATTTACCGACTATCTGTTAGGCCGCAAAAAGCCGATTTTTTGTTTGAGCGGATTTTATTCGCACCTGTTTTGGTTTGTTGTTTCTCTTTCACTTCTGTTCTGTCTGCTGATGAACATGCAGAAAACGATCTATCATTATCGCTGGGAATCATCGATCACTTCTATTGAGGAAGTTCGATTGATGCTTGACAAGATCTCTTTTCTTTATCCGCCATCCCTTCGTCCGAATGACGAAGAAATTCAATCGCTGTTTAACGTTCCTGTCAACATTTCCGCAAAAAAAGGACTCACTGAAAGCGTTACCCGACGAAGCTGGTCGCTTTTTGTCTTATGGACCGTCTTTATTGCCTGTGTTTTGCCCCGCGGTATTTTGGCGACCGTATTTCTGATGAGATTCAAGCAGTCGCTCAACAGTTACGCGCCCGATTTGAACGATCCTTACTTTCGAAAAATCATTCAGCAGGCAGAAGAATCGATCGGTCAAATTCGAACGGAAGAAGCCGCCGCAGAAGGAACCGCGCCCGATAACGACGCCGGAGGAACGATTCCCCTGCCCTTGTCTTTCGACTATTTGGATGGCGGAAAAATTTCGAATCAGTCCGTTGGCAAAAAAGATCTTCCAAAACAATTCGACGCGAATAATATTTTGTCCGTCCCCGACCCTCGCAATCAAAACAAAACAGAAGCTCAAGGATCGAATCCGGTCGATCTTAATTTAAAGGACGCCGGACCAAACAAATCAATTCAAAGCAATACGAAGGCTATCGACTCCTATCAAAAGGCTTTGAATGAATTTGAATCAAAAGAAAAATTATCGTCGGCTGCCAGCAATTCGACGGATCAAAGATCTGTCGCGGATTCATTATCCGTTTTCAAGGCGGAAGTTGTCTCCGGCGGTCATCAAACGGCAACAGGATTCGGATCAAACGGAGAAATGACCGACAGTCAGACGGTTGTTTTCGGTTATGATACGGCAATGAACGAAACGGACTGGCAAAAGATCTTTTCCAATTCAAGGCTGACGGTTTTCGGCAATATTGCGGCGGACCGATCTTTAAAAAAAGAATTCCGACAAAGACTGACGGATCTCGCCCCATCGGTCAGCCGCCTTGTTTTACTGCTGGACAGCAGCGCGACGCCAGTCCGGCAGCAGCTCCTTTTTTTCGGCGAGATCTTTCAAACAGCGGGAAAATCCAATATTTATGTTCTTCTCTCCTGCGGCGACCGATTGAACCGTCTCTTTGGTCGAAATGCCGAAAAAATTGGTCAGCGTCTTGATGACTGGAGGGATTCATTAAGACTTGCCGCGGAAAAATTCGGACTCTTTGTTGAAATAATCACCTTTTTCGATCACGAAAAAGCGACCGCGGAATCGTTTCGCCGACTGCGTCTGTTTTTTGAAGGAAAAACAGTTCAAAATATCTCGAATGACAATAAAATCAACCAAGCGTTCCAGTTGATCCAAAAAGAAACGGACCAAATTTTCGATCAGGAAAATTTCATTGTCGATCAGGAAAGAGATCTCGCTCAACTGACCGATCTTTATCAGAACATAGAAAAGATCTATCAGGAAGAATCAGGCGGTTTTATAAAACGTTGCGGTGATCTGCTTAAAAATAGTCGTTTGACGGATATTCCCCTGGATAAGATCAAGGAATGTCTTCCTGAATCAGTTGATTTGGAAGAAATCAAAAACAAACTCATTCCCTCCGCGGCGATGATGGGACAAGTTCGCCGGTTATGTTCCCGGCTAAGCGGTAAAGGAGCCGTTGCGTTCGGCGCTCTCGGTGCGGCGTTGCCTTTGGCGGCCGTTGCGGCGCCGCTTTTTTCAGCACCGCTGACCTTGGCGTCCTTGGCCGCGTTGGCCGGCGGGATCGGGTCGCTTCTGCCGACTTCTCTTGCCGCCGGAGGGATTGGCGCGGCGCTCGGATCGGTAACCCCTCTTTCGCTGGCGACATTACGAGACAAAATTAAAGACGAATTTTCTTTCTTTGAGCTGAAAACGCAAGAGGAAGACAGTCCGCTTTCGAAAAATAAAGACAAGGAACGAAAGATCAGACAGATCGCCGCGCTCACGGAAACAGGTCTCCTTTGGACGATCGTTTTTGAATTGCAGGGCGAACCGGAAGAAAAAATCGCGGAAAATCTTCCTTTAATAATGAAACCGGTCGAAACTGCGGATTTCAGTTCTCCTGAAAACATTAAAAAAACACTTGATGAAATTCGAACCAAACGATTCGAAATTTTTGACCGAATAAACAACGGGTGACAGAAATGCAGCAGATCACTTCCGAAGAACTTCAAAAATTAAAGACAACGCGTATTTCCGTCATTGGTCCGACCAATGAAGGCAAGACATCCGTTTTGCGAACATTGACCGGTGATCCGAATTTCGGTGAAGTCAATCCGCTTTCAGGAACAACCAAAAAGGCGTTGATTCAGAAGGTGTTCTATTGCGGCGCCGAACTTCTTCAACTGATTGATACGCCGGGATTTCAAATGTCGGGAGCCATTCTCGACCGTCTGAACGGGGACAATTTACCGCCGGAAAAAGTTCTGGCCGCTGTTCCGGAAGACGATGTCAATTATACGCATGACCTTAGAGCCTGGCGCGAAATCGTCAAGAGCGATATTGTCATTTATGTCGCCAATGTCAGAGAAAATCCCCGTCAATCGCTTATTCAGGATTCTCTTGATCTTTTGACCGGAATAAGAAAACCCCTTCTCGTTCTTTTCAATAATATACCGGACAATAATATTCCCGATGAAAAACTTGATGATTACCGACCGATTTGGATTAAGGAACTTCAGCGAAGGAAAATTGAGAACAGACAGGTCTATGACGCGCATCATCGGAATTTTAACAATGAAGTCGAATTGTTTAAAAAATTGGGGGAATTCATTATCGACCCCATCGCCTCGAAAGTTTTGAAATTGGAGATGGAAAACCGCCGAAACCGAGAGATCCGAAGAATGGAGGATTCGCGGCGCATTATTTGCGAACTGCTGATCGCAACGGCAACATTAAAAGCGGAAAAGAACAACGTTCTCCCGGAAGATCGGGAAGAAAAAACGCGTGAACTCTCGGATGAACTGAATCGAACCATTTACGAAATGGAACATCAAGCGCATGTTGAACTGCTTAAGGCCTGGGGATTCGGATCCGGCATTTTGGATTCAACGCTGATCTCTGTTTCTTCAAGTACTGTCGAAGCCAATGACCTTTTGGGCAAAAATGCATTTGAACGTTATACCAGCGGAACCACTTGGGGAGCCGGAATCGGAGCGGGAGTCGGTTTGGCCCTTGACATTGCTCTCGGCGGTCTCTCTTTAGGGACGGGAACGTCGATCGGCGCCCTGATCGGGGGAGCGTTGGGCGGAGGCATCTCGGGATTTCAGCAACTGCATTATAACGAAGCAGCCCGAGTCATAACAGCGACTCCGGAAAAGGAAGTTCTTTTTCTGCTTCTGGACCGATCCGCACATCTTGTCAAAAAACTTCAGGCACGCGGAAAGGCTCTTGAAGACGGCATTCAAGTTCTTGTTTCAAAAACACCGGAACCTGTTAATGATCCAGTCTTGCGGCATTTATTTTCGAGCTTTATGTCTGAACAGAAAAAAAACGGAGGTTTTCTGCAACGTTTGATCGGCTTGGAATTGAACGAAAACACTCTAACCGATTTTAAAAAACAACTTCTGACCCGGCTGACCTGTCTGCTTCCAAATCCGTAATTCATTTACGGTCTCTCTTTTATAATGATCTCATTTAAAATATATTGTCTCTTTTGTCGATTGATCTCAAGAATCAATGCTGTTTTTTGATGTTAGAACGAACAATTCATAAAATAATCGCATAAAAACAAAAATTTTATGTGAACAAGACATCTGTTTGATTTATTCAAGAATATAATAAAACAATAATTTTATTCCGCCGGGTTTTGCAACAGAAAAGATTTCTTACAAGAAGAAAACACACTTGCCTTGCCGGACAAACGATCAATTAAAGGAGATCTCGTTCCGTTGAAAAAAACGCGGACGATTTTTTTATTCGTTCAGACGGAGCGGAAGCCGAAGAGGAGAACATTTTTTCTTTCAATTTGCGAACAGTTTTTTTTACGTCTTCATTGGCGCTATTGGCAAGAGCGTAAAAGAGCAGCGAATTAAATTGTTCTCTTATAAAAAGGTGCGGTTTAGTTGAATTAACAATTTCCGATGCTTCGAGCGAAAACGATTCCAAACGCAAAGAAATATTATTCACCAAAGGTTCGTCAGAATAAGAATTGAGATTTCGATATTCCCGATGCCGTCGGTATCCACTTACATTAAGCAGAACCGACTGTTCGATCGTCCATTTTGAAGCGTCTTCCAATTCCGTTTTGGGAATATCGGAAACGGAACAGACCAGCGGCGAGTCTTTTAAATACAAGATGGAATTGTTCATGACGGTTCGCATCGGAAAGAGCCGATTGGGATTTTCCCCCTGTTCATGAAGAATTAAATGTTTGTTTAAAAGCAGCGCGGAACTGTTTATTCCGAGTAAAAGATTCTCTTTGTTTGTGTCCTGTCGATCATTTTCTTCATAATGAACCAGTGAGCCAGAAATATTGAGAAGAGAATTTTTAATGTCAAACCGGCCGCCGCAAGTTTGGCGGCATAAAAGCGCGTCCGCTTCTCCCCGCAAAAAACAGTTGTCCATCAGGATGGAAAAAGAGGGGCGGTCAGAACTAACGGAACCTTTTTTTCCTGAGAAGACAGACTGAATCGGATTGACACGGAAAAAACAGGCTTGCGGCATTTTGCCAGGATAGTTTTTTTCGTCGACGCTGTTATCAACAGTAATACTTGTGTTTTTAAGAGAAAGAGAGCTTCCTTCCCGCATCTCAAAAACGGTCCAATCGGAAGCCAATACCTCTCTGACCGGAACAACAAGATCCAAGGCAATATTTTCAAGAGTCAGTTCCGTCGATTTGAGCAGGAAAAAACATTCGCCAGAATCATTGACCGATTTACCCGGCTGAAATTGAAGCAGCGGTTGAAATTGGGGAGCGGCGGTTATTTTTATTTTTCGTCCGGAAAACGAGAGCAGCGGAACAGCCAGTGTTCCGTTGAACTGGAGATCAAGAATGATTTCCCCCTGTTCGTTTTCTGTATCCGGCAAATTTTGAACCGCGTTAAGCGCTGCTTGAATTGAAGACCAGGTTCCGGGCTTTTCACCAATATTATCAATAATATACCGGGGAGCAAGAGAAGAATTTCCAACGCCCGATATTTTATTTTCAGAAGATCCGGAAGAAACGGATCCGCGTGACCAAACAAATATATTATCCGGAGAAAGACTTCCAAGAAGTCTGGCAACGGAAGATAAAAGTTTTTTGTCGGGAATATCGGCAGACAAGTCTTCTGTCAAATAATCGGAACTGACCGATTTAATTCCCAGTCCTCCGCAAGATCGTTCAGATGCCGCCAAAGTAAACGAATTGGCGGACGTCTGATTGAAAAAATCTGAATCAATTTTGGAAAAACCAATTTTATTGAGATCATTTTCCTGAAGAAGAACAACCGTATTTACTGACGGAACAATGGGAATCGAAAATTTTTCTTTTTCGGGAACCATCGGAATTTTATTTTCAACGGCCGGTCTTTCCGTCATTGAAACATTCTGTTTAAATACAGGCGAAAGAGAAGGGAGCAGATTCTGCTGTTTATGATCGGTCAACTGTCGTAAAATAAAAATAAAAACGAACAAAAGAATTAAAGAAATAACCCAGGGAAGATGCCGAAAAAAAGATTTTTTGACATTTGATTCCTGATATTCCCAAACATTCCGTCCGATTCCCGGCTGAAGTCCGATTTTTTCTGCGATTTCATTAAGGCAGTCGATCAACTGCAAAGGAGTTTGAAAACGGTTTTTAGGATTTTTAGCCATCATTTTCAAGATGACATCATCTATTTCGACCGGAATATCGGAAACGAAAGATCGAACATGCGGGGGCTCGTCACCTTGATGTTTTAAAAGTTTTTGCAGAACAGTACCTTCAGCGAATGGCGGCTGTCCGGTCAGCATATAAAAAAAGGTGCATCCGAGCGAATAAATATCGCTTCGAACATCAGCGTTTCTCGGATCAAGAGCCTGTTCCGGGGAGATATAATCAAAGGTACCGAGCGTTACTCCGCTGGCGGTCAGATCGTCCTCTTGATCGGACTGCCGAAGCAGACGAGCCAGGCCCATATCGATAAGTTTTGCGTTCCCTTGCGGAGTAATAAGGATATTTGACGGTTTAACATCCCGATGAGTAACGCCATGACCGGACGCGTGTTCAAGAGCGCCGGCCATTTGCATAATGAAGTTGACGGCCTGCGGGTAAGGAATACGTCCATGTTCCATTATATAAGATCGGACATTAATTCCTTCGACGTATTCGAAAGCGATAAAAGGAATGCCGCGAACTTCACCGCAATAATAAACTTGCGCGATGTATTCATGATTAAGTCTTGCCGCAGATCGGGCTTCATTTAAAAAACGAGCAACGGAAGCCTGTTCTTTGGCCCGTTCTTTGGCAAGCACTTTAATGGCAACCTTTCGATCAAGTGCCTTGTCAACACCTTCGTATACGTTCCCCATTCCGCCGCCGCCAACATAACCGGTTATTTGAAAATGCCCCAGTTTTGTACCGATCGGAAGCTGACCGGCAGCATCGTATTCAATGGGCGGTTCCGCAATTACCTCCGGATGTATTTCCGCGCCGTTGGATCCCTCTTCCTGAGCGAGAATATTTTCCATCGAAGAACCGCCGTTCGATTTTCGAGCCGGATCTCTTGATATTATCTCGATAGGAGGTTTGCTTGACACGTATGTTGCTTCCTGCAATTCATTCGGTTTTAAAATACCGTCTTCTTTTTGATCCTTGACGTCAGAAGGAGGATCTGCATTGCCGGGAATTCCGTCGGCGTTATCGGGAAACAGAGCGACATCGTCAGGAGACACATCAGCGGTTATCGCTTTAAACGTCTCAAAAAGTGTTTGGACCCCTTTGGTACTGACCGTACTTCCATCGGCGCAAAAACTTTTTTCCCAAGGTCGCTCCTTGAAAAAGGATTCATTTCCGTTGTTGCTGTTCGGTCTTGTTTCGGAAATGGATCGGCCGGTTGTTGAAATAATAAAACTTTTTATAACTTGGGGAAGATCTTTGACAAACTCCGGATTTTGTTTTTGGAGCGGCAGTGTTCCCTCCTGATCGGTATGCGTTGATTCATCATCCGCAACTTTGAACAGTTCTTCGGGTATGTTTTCCGGTGCTTCGGAATGATCGTCAGGAACAGAGGTCATCATGAAATTTAAAAAACTTCGCAGCTGGTTATGAACAACAAAATCATTTTTCAAAACACATCTTGAAAAACAGAACACTATTTTATTTCAACAAAAAGTCCTTCTTTTCGGAAAAATTTGCCATTATATTATATTGTATGATCTTTTCCTGTATTTTCAAGAATAATATTTTTTAATATTTAAAGAAACGGTTAAAAAACAGCTTTCGAAAAAATTTAAGCGGAATTTTCCTCGTCTTCTGACACGCTTCCGATTAACATTGATAAAAAGACGGAACAGGCAGAAGAGAGAAAATTTATAATTGGATTGACACAACCAACCGTCCGCAAGCAGAAATGATTTTCCTCTTGCGTTCAAAGGTCAGTTGTTTCTTTTTTTCCCAAGGGACCGCGAAGAAGGATCGTTTTGATTGTCAGAATCGCGTTTTTTCCCGAGAGTCCGTTCGGAAGGATGCCAAACACGAAAATTTTCCGTCGATTTGGCCGGAGAAGAATCAGGAACAAAAAATTCTTGATCGTCTGACATTGAGTTTTTTATTTCTGAATCATTTTTTCTGTCCGCAACATTATTGCGTTTGTTATAATGACTTGTGTTTAACGAATTGTCCGCTTGAACATCATTTTGTCGAAAAGAACTGATCTTGTTTTGCGCTGATTGAGCGTTATCAGATCTGTTTTCTGATGCCGCATAAGGAAGAATATTTTGAGATGAGTAGGGACGATGTTCTTCAAAACCGCTATCCTTATCACAAAAATATCTTTTTTGAGCCTCTTCATCATTTAAAACATATCGGGCGGTTCCTGAAACGAGTACTTCTCCGCTGTCAATAACATAAGCGCGATTGGCGATTTCCAGCACCGATTGATATTTATGATCTGTTATCAAAAAAGCGATTCCTTTTTTTGACAGCTCGACAATAACTTCTTGAATTTCTTTTATCGTCGGCGGATCGACATTGGCAAACGGCTCGTCCAAGAGCAAAATTTTCGGATCAGACAGCAAGGCCCTGGCGAATTCAAGCCGTCGCCGTTCTCCTCCGGAGAGCCCGCCTGTCCCTCCCGATCCGACAACCGTTTTTCGCAATTTTTCAAGACGGAAATCTTGAATCAGCTTTTTACAGCGTCTTTTTTGCTCGGTACGTTTCATACCAAGTTGTTCAGCGATGATATAAAGGTTTTTTTCCGTTGTCAAGGTACTGAAAACACTCCGGTCTTGCGGAAGATAGCCCATTCGCCCTTCACGGGCCCGCTGATACATCGGCCATTCTGAAACATTAATATTATTCAAGGTCACTTCGCCTTCGTCTGCCGGAATGAGGCCGCAAGTCATTCGAAATGTCGTTGTTTTACCGGCCCCGTTTAATCCCAAAAGACCGACAATTTCACCTTCCCGAACATGAAAACTGATATGATTAACCGCGATCTTGGGACCGTAAATTTTGACAAGATTTTGAACGTCCAAAATTTTAGGCCGCGATTCATAAGGATCTGTTTCTCCAACGTAACTTTGATTCATTTGAGTCTCGTCCTTTTTTAAAATTCCTTTGTTATTCAAGTAAAATAAAAATCAAAAGGATTTTAGTTTTTTTTGACAGGAACGTCAAGAGATCATTTCGGTAAAATACGCTGATTTCAGCCAATACCTTTTAAAAAAGATAGTATAAATAAAAAGGGTATTTTATCCCGCAAATAAAATTTTATTTGTCCTGTATTCGATTGTTTGAGAAAACAAAGCATCTTTAGTTAAAATACAAAAATAGGCAATATATGTCTATGTGTCTATTTGTATCCTTTGTTTTTTCAGCTTCATTTTCAGAAAAACAGCAGAATTGCAAAATCAACCGGTGAAAAATATAAACTGACCATTAAAACAAGAAAAACACAAAGCAATTTACGGATTAAAGACCAATTTAAGCAAGAGAAAATTAGGGGTGTTATATATGAATATCAGCGATCTAGAAATGATTTGTACTTCTAAATATATTGACTGTTCGGAGGAAAACGGATATTGTTCCCGTTTTGATTCAATGATACCGCCGAAAGAATTTTTTATTTCGGAAGAAGAAGCCGCTTTTCAACAGGAAGCGGAAGAACTTTCTCAGGCTTTAGAGAGATACAAGCTGATCAGCCGACGAAGTTGTTTTTCGTTTGAAGAATTGATTCATTTATTAAAACTGCTTGGCTATCGCAAAGATTTTTAAAACTTCGCATTCATTACGGATTATCCGTTCTAACGATGAAAGAAGAGCCGATTCACAAAATCAATCGGTCAATCATCGGAAATTTGAAAGGACAACAGTATAAAAAAGCCCGGTCAATTGATCGGGCTTTGATGAATTAAAATCGAAAGAGCCCAAGCGATTACCGCCAGCCTCTCCGGCGGGTATTATTGTTATTATAATTATTATAATTATTGTAATTATTATAATAATTATTATCATATTGCTGTTGATTGGTATTGGCAACAGGAGTAGTCTGGGGAACGGGCGCTTCGCCTTTTGCGGCGGCTTCCGCTTCCGCTTTTTTACGGGCGAGTTCTTCTTCCGCTTTTCGTTTTTGAGCTTCAGCGACTTCCTGCTGAGTGGGCCGGTCGATAATAAATCCCCCCGCAGTTCCGCGCTGACTTAGAAAATCGTTTTCCGCTCCGGATCCGTATTCGTCTTTTCCGCCATGATCGACAACGAAACTCATATTTCCGCCGCAGTCATAAGGATTATGATAAGTAATACTTCCGCTGGCGTATCCCTGATTATAGCCTTTATAAACATCATTGCCCCGATAGTCAAAGAGCATTCCGATACTTCCTTCGGCGCCGGATCCCTGAGTCAATCCGCCGGCGGCTTCATAAATGTCGTCTCCTTGAAAATCAACAAGGAAACCGGCGGAAAGATCCCAAGCCATTCCAAGGCCCATAATGGTCCCGTCATAAAAATCATTTCCCTTATCGTCAAAGCAATATCCAACTGCGTAATGACAGCCAAAACCGTTGCTGAACCGTTGCCAACGAGCTTCGGACCGCGGGCCGCCATCGTAAGC
The DNA here is from genome assembly GCA_964652875.1 of uncultured Planctomycetaceae bacterium. Lineage (GTDB taxonomy): Bacteria > Planctomycetota > Planctomycetia > Pirellulales > Thermoguttaceae > JAUNBG01. Next base: position 61,110 of record CAZZEF010000001.1, on the reverse strand, counting down.
GTTCAACGTTGCCCCGATTCTTTTATCATTTCCGGCAAAATCGCGAGCTGCTCCAATACCGAGCCAGTAACCGCCGCCATGCGCGAAATAATCGTATTCGTAAATATCGTCACCGCCGCCGTCAAAGAGCATTCCGATACCGCCGCTGGTCGCGCCGCGGATACCGGCGCCGATCCCTTGGCCCCATCCGTCATAACCTGGATGTTCCGGATAAGAATCGAGAAAATATCCGCCGACATAATAATGATCTTTTCCGTCAAGATCGGCTAAAACGCCGTACCCTCCCGGATGTCCAAACCCTTGCGCAAACAAAGCGGAATGATAGTCATCATCGCCTCCGCGTTCGATCATCATTCCCAATCCGCAAAGAGCGGTTCCCTGCCCGCGCATAAAGCATTTATAACGGTCATTACCCGTGCCGCCGAAAAGAATTCCGATTCCGCCGATGGTCGATCCTTGAGCGAGATATCTGGCATTATAAGTATTGTTTCCTTTTTCATTATAGCAGATCGAAATACCGAGAATCGATCCGCCTTGAATACCGGGATTCTCGCCAACGTATTTGTCGTTTCCTTCTCCCAAGTCAATGGTCAGAAAGATCGGACGAGTCGGATTACAGGATCCTTCAATATAAGTATCGTTTCCGCCAAGATCAATAATACAGGCGATATTGCCGATTTTATCGAGTTCCCAAACATTGTTTTTAACTCCGCCAACAAGAATGTCGCCGGCTTTGGTCGGAATCCGTAAAACGGTTGATCCATTATAATTGTAACTTTCATATTTTTCAGCTTGAATTCCGCGCAACAGATTGAGAACAGAAGGATCGAAAACCGGCAAGAGCGCTTCGGCAGCGTCATACATGGCTCCCCGATCAGTTTTATTCATCAGTTCAATCAAATACTTCGCTCTTCCGATGTTCGGCAGCGTGTGTCCATAAGAAGTTTGAGAACTGAAAATGATATTCGATTCCGACGCGATAATTTCGATTTCAGCTTCACTCAAAGGCGCAATCGCTTTTTTATAAAGGACATACGCCTTATTGATCGAATCGACAAGAAGCTGAACCGCTTCCTGAGAGTTATTGACTTTTGGAATTTCGATCTTGTTTCTTGACAGGGGCAGATCCATTTTCCGGCGAATGTCATGGATACCGTCCATCATTTCGGCAATGCTTTCTGATAAACGCGAATACATAAATCTGGTATACGTCTCCATTTCCATAACCGAAGGAATTGGATCCAGATAAAGATGTTTATACCAGCCCAATCGGCTGACATTGGTGATTTCCGAGCCGGTATATTCAGCGTTGGTTCTCTGAAGAACAGAAGCAGCGTATTGACGCCATTGCTGATAAGTGCTGTTCAATTGCCGGGTATTGATCCCGTTTTTCATGTCATTATACATTTCCCGCAACGCTTCGGTTTTGGTTATCAAGCGAACAGGCGGCGCGGCTTCAGGCACTTTTTTCGACGGAGTGACCGCTTCGACTTTATTTTTATCAGAAGTCTTATTTTTTGAAGAAGATCCTTTCGAAATATCGCTTTCTTTTAGCTCCACTTTTTCTTTAAGATCCCTGTCCTTGGGAATAATTACTCGTGCATTCGCTGTTCCAGGTTTTTCAGTTCCTGTAATAACAGCAGATTCTTTCGATTCCAGCGTATCTTCGCGCGCCATTAATCCGGATCCAGGATTGACGGCAAGCACCAGTCCGACAAAAACAGACATCACCAAAAAAATGCTCATCCTCATTTTTTTAACTCTTTTAAGTCTCTTAAGCTACGTTTTGGACACAACAATTGTAAAGCATCTATTAACGTATGCAGTATTTCTTTGCAAAATTATCGTCACTTTTTCTATTGACCGGTTGACATATCGATTCTTGTGCTTTCATTTTCCGTAAATTTCGTTGTTTGACTTCTAAAATCAACCTTTAATTTTTAAAACAGAAAAATTATAATTACACTTATTTTACATACTCCGTAATATCAATAAAAATCGCAAATTTTCGCTAATACTCTATTTTGTATTAAAATAAAAACAAAACGTATTAAATACAAAACATAATAGTTGCAAAGTTGTTAAAATGTAATCTTAAATATCAAAACTCTTTTCTGATTCCAAGATGGCAAATGAAAAAATAATGATTTTCCTTTCTTCATAAAAACAGAAAGTCGTTAGTCTTAAAATCGGACTATTTCTCTTTAGGCTGAATTCTTTTTAATAAAAAGATAATAATAAAATAGATAAAATATATAATTGCCCCATTTAACATGCATTCCCAAAGAATTCAAGATTTCAGTTAAAATCGTTGTATTTTAACTAAAAGTTAAAAACAAATTATAATATTTTTTTAAAATAACTAAATTATTTCTTAATAATATACAGCAATCGCTCCAAAAATTTTATTATGCTTTCAAATATCAAAAAAAAACAAGAAAAAACAAATCGTTACAATCGAAAAATGCATCATCACCAACAAAAACTACAATGTTTTTATACATTAACTATTTCTTCTAATCTTTTTATATTAACCATAAATATCTGTTTCTATTTTTAAATAATGTTACTGTGTCTTTAATAACAAAACATAACACGGTATAATTATTATATTTTTATTTATAGTTACAATATTAAATAAATAACAAACGCTGTGAGGCTCCGAATTCAGACATTTTGAGATGTTCCGGATTATTGGGGTCAAATTGAGGAATGCTTAAAAATTTCAAGATGTTCGGGGATCCAAAACCTTTGCTGCCCGCTTGACAGAATTCAGACAATTTTTGAGCGGTTGCGGCGGAGTTGAGAACAGCGGCCAAATAATCGGCTTCATCGATTGTTTCAACGGCGATCATTGAAAAGGTTTCCTGCGGAATGATCGGGCGGCCGAATTCATCAGTCAACAGAACCGCCGCGGTGATTTGCCAATCCATTCGCCGCCAAATAACTTTAATAGGTGATAATGTTTTTTCATTAATATTATACATGGACCAAAAAGGAGCTTTGGCTTGAAATTTTTGATAGGCAGCCCGGGACCTTAAAATATTTTCAAAACCAAGAAGATATTTTAAAGTATTGGGGTATTTTTGTTTCATTTTTTCCAAAGGAATCCCTTGACGAAGATACGGATCCTGAACCAAAAGGAGTCTGGCGGAAGGGCGCGCGCAAAAACGCTTAACGTCTTTCCAGCGCAAAAGCGGATAAAAAAGCTCTTTTTCAAGAACAGGTTTTAATGATTCGATTTTTCTTTTTCCGCAGTCGGCCAAATTTTGAAGCTGAATCAAATTTGGATCATTGGGAACTGAAACAGGATTATTAGAAAACCAAAAAACACCATTTGCGCCAGCGGTATTTGCTCCTAATTGAGCAACATAATATTGTCGCGATTGATTAGAAGAATTATCGGCCGCTTTTCGACCTTCCGAAAAAAGAAAAGAGGATGTTTTATTTTCCGGATCAACGGGAACAGCGAAGCCGATTGAGCCGGAGGTCAAATTTTTATCTTTCCAAAACCGACAAGGAACAGGAAATTCCGTTTCTTTTCCCTTTTGAACAGCAAGTGAAGAAACAGGACTTTGTATTCCTTTAAAAAGAGAACAGCGCGAGTAATCATTGATCTCGATCACTTTGAGAAAAGGACCTGTCTGACCAATTTGAAAACGCCGAAAGCCCTGACCTGCCCGATCATTTTTAAGTAAGCTCAAAGGAACGATCATTGATAAAAAACCGCGCTCTTTTAAAAAACGATCGGCACAGACATAAAACATTAAGGAGGCCAGATCTTTTTTTCCGCCTCCGTATCGGGCCTCTTTTCCGGAAAGATCAAAAAGTCCGTAACGCCGCCATAAAGGCTTGGTTTTTTCCCGATCAGATAACGAAAGCTGGTCCCAGCAGATCCAGGGAGGATTGCCGAGGACAAGATCGAATAGCGGAAGATCCTTATGAAAAGAGAAAATATCTTTGGGGGAGCTGGGAGACCGGCAGAGAATGGAATCGTAATGAAAAATCTGAAACGGATCCTGTCGCTGACATTGATCAATAAAAGAGTCCAAACTCTTGGAAAGATCTTCTTTTTCATTATCGTCCGATCCGGAAAAAGCGTCAGAAGATCCGATACAGGAAGCAGACGAAAAGGAGTTTTTAAAAAGTTCAAGAAAGAGATTTCCTTTGGTCATAAGGACGGCAAGCGGATTCAGATCGAGTCCAAACAGAGCGTTCAGAAGTTTTTGAGGATCATTTTCGCGCCGACGCAGAAGAGTCAGCGCGGCGATCAAAAAAACACCGCTGCCGCAGGCGGGATCCAGCAAACGGATCGGCTCCGATTTTGAGTTATATGCGGAATCAATTGAAAAACCGAAAATTGAATTCGATGAATAATCGGCCGCCGCATTTTCTTTCGAAGTTACGTCATGAGTTTTTGAAAAAAGTCCCGTTGAACGATCTTCAAAAGAATTTACTGATGGAATCATCAGGGAAGAACCTGAAATTCGCTGATGTTCAGAAAGATCCAACAGCCGTTCGGCAATCTGAAGCGCCAGCGGGAAAGGGGTATAAAATTCTCCTTGTTCCATTCGTACTTTTTTATCAAGGAGATCCTGATAAACCATTCCGAAAGGATCGGCGTTATCTTGAAATTCTTTATGGCGTTGACTGGAAGAAAAGAAGCGTTCCGATGTTCGGGCAATTTCATCGACTGTTTCGCGGGGAAGATCCTTATTCAAAGGACCCGCAATAAAATCGAACAATACCGGAGAACGATGAAAGAAGCCGGCGATCAAAAACCGGACAAGCAGAGGAATGTAAACATCGGGATTATTGATTTTTTGATAAAGGAGAGATCTTTTCCCGAACCAGCTTTTTAAAGAATGACCCATAATATTATATAAAGAGATGCCTTTTATATCGGCCCTTTAATAGTGAAGGACCAACTTACCAGCCTTCCCATTTTATCTGCTACCTTTTATATCGGTTCTCTAATAGTTTTTCCATTTTAACCTCAAAAGAACAACCGATCATATGGTCAATTGGCAGAAATCGCGGAAGATTTAAGATGGCTGCAGTATACAAGATCTGTCCTGTTTGAGCAGATCTTATTACAAAAAATAAACCTGTTCTGGCAATGCGTTGAACGCGGATCGAATTTATTTTCCGTATTCGAAGCGGTATCAGAACAGGTTTTTAAAGGACTAAAGAAGTTGATTCATCCGAAAGAGACCGGAATCAAACTCGGTGAATAACGTTTTTAACAACCCCCCAAACGGACAAATCCGCGGGATCATTAAAAGTAATAGGCTCAAATTTTTTGTTTTCTGAACGAAGTTCGACTTTTGAATTTGTAACAAAGAGTCTTTTAACGGTGAACTCACCGTTGACAACCGCAACGACGACGTCGCCGTTTGCGGCTTCAATGCTTCGGTCAACGATCAAAATATCGTCCGGGAAGATCCCAGCTCCGGTCATTGATTCGCCGGCAACCTTAATAAAAAAGGTTGAAGCCGGGTTCTGAACCAGATAGGTTCCCAATTCAATGGTTTCCGAAGGGACGTCTTCCGCGGGAGACGGGAAACCTGCTTGAACTTGATTGGAATAGAGCGGAAAACAAAGTCCTTTCCGTTCAATAAAATTCATAATAAGCTTGATTTTCGAAATAGGTAAACGCACCGCTTTGGTCTGTTCACCGAACTTTCCTGTTCCCTTCGGACGACCAGCTCCTTTTCTTTTGCCACCTCTAGCCATTTTTTTCTCCTCAATCACTGTCATTTATATGTAAGCCCCTGTTTTTAAAGGTTTATTTTCAAAAAAATTCTGTCAGAATTCAGCAACATTCCAAATAGTAAAATTCATTTGGACAGCGGCAAAATTTTAATGATAAAATTAATTTGAATATAATATATTAATACTCTTTTTATCCCTGTTTTTCCAATTCTTCGCCCACGAAATTCTTTTTTACAGAATTATTGTCGCGATATTCCAGGAAAATTGATGAATTAACGTTACAGATTGACTCTGAATGACGATCTACTCGCAAAGGAGCTTTTCCAATTTTCCTAACGGAAATGCAAAACGCATTTAATTATCGCTCTTATAAAATAACGACACTTCTTTGTGTAATTATTTTGGTCAGAAAAACGAAATTTTGAGTAAAAATATTGACCTATTTAACAAAAACAGGACCTGAAAAAAACCAACACATTACCAGCACTTTTTCATGGGCTTTTGAAATTCTGTATTTAATACACATTCATAACATTATACAATGAATGAAAAAAAATACCAGACCCCAAATATGTTTCTAAAAGAAATTATATGCTTTTTAATTTGAAAATCGTCCATTTTCAAAAATTCACCCTTTATTCGTTAACTTATATTAACTATTTATTTCATAAGGAGTTTTGGCTTTTGTTTTAAATAGATAAATATTTAATCTTAAAACAAAAATGAAAGAAAAAAAGACCGGGAAAATGTTTAGAAAATAGAGAATGAACTGTAATTATTTTTGGGCACTGATTGACCTATTTTCAGGATCGATAATAATAAAGGAAATTAAGACGGTTTTTTCATGTTTTGCGAGTCGCCGGTTTCAGTCCTGTTTTTTCAAAAATAATAATCAATTCATAAAACAAAACATGTTTTATAAACAATTTAACAAAAAATATTTTGTTTTTAATGAAACTTTGTTCATTTTTCAAGAGATTTTTAGCTTTTGATATATTCAAGGTTTTATAAAGAAAAAAATATCTTTTAAGAAGTTATACCGATTTCTTTATTGATTTCTTTTTTCAACATCGAATGAACTGAGTTGTAAAATCATTTAGTGAAAAAGATGGAAAATTAAAAAGGAGATCAATAATAAGACATCCTGATTGTTTTCAGGAAATAATCTGCAATTCTTTGACTTAAAAGGAAAGTTCAATGGCAATTGTTTTAACAGAGCGGGCAGTTGAAGAAATAAAAAGCATTAAAGAGGAACAGAAACTTGGTGATGAAACACTGATACGCGTTGTCATTGTCGGCGGCGGATGCAGCGGAATGCGTTATTCGCTCGGTTTCGATACTGAATACGATCCTCTTGCCGACATTGAGTATGAATACGCAGGAATTAAGCTGGTAACAAATAAAAAGTATGATCTGTTTCTTGAAGGAACGGAAATTTCTTTTATCGATACTCCATATTCCAAGGGGTTTTCCATCGATAATCCGAATTTTCCGGCTGGAGCAGGCTGCGCGGGCTGCGGCGGACATTGATCTTATGCCGATCCGCGGAAAAGATTCCGAACGACTGATCCGGCTTTAATGGATCCATTTCAAAAAAAATGCGGGAAGAAGGAGTTATGAATGTCCGAACTGACAGAATCTGTTCAGCTTATGATGAAGGAATTTGAAAAACTTCCGGGAATCGGTAAAAAATCGGCAGAACGAATTACCTATCATTTACTCAAAGTTTCCAAGGTTGAAGCGCTGAGCTTGGCTGATTCAATTCGAAACGTCAAGGAAAAAGTGCGTTACTGCAAACATTGTTTTAATTTATCGGAAGAAGAGGAATGCGAGATATGCAAGGATCCGCGCCGGGACAGCGGCCTGATCTGCGCTGTCGAGCAGCCGCGGGATCTGATCGCCCTTGAAGAGACGGGCAGATACAACGGACTGTATCATGTTTTACTCGGCCGCATTTCTCCGATCGATAAAATTACCGCCGATAATTTAACCATTGACGCTCTTGTCAAAAGGATCAAGCAGGGATCGTTCCGGGAATTGATCATGGCAACCAATCCAACAATGGAAGGTGACGCGACGGCGTTGATGATTACCAATCATTTGAATGATTTTCCGATAAAAATTACCCGATTGGCCAGAGGAATCACTACCGGAACCGCTCTTGAATTCGCCAATAAAGAAATGCTTTCCGACGCAATCAGCAGCAGACAAAATTTTGAAGCGAACTGATTTCAGGTCCGTATCGATATTACGGTAAATGAAAGGAGATCCAGCATGAATGAAAATTCTTTCGAGTCCGATTCGGGATCTCCAATGCGAAAAGATTTTGATTATATTATAGAGTTTCTTTTTGATAAAATTTCTAATCCGATGGGTATTTTGATCCATCAGCAACAAATTTCCGCGATCAATGAAGCCGCATCAACGCTTTTTCAACGCTGGGGGATCTCGCAGCGGGATCCAAAATGTTTTGTCGGTGATCAAGGTCTTTTTACTCCGTTTCCTTTTTATAATTACTGTATCATCAAGCCGCGGATCCAATCTCGTTTCTCCTGTTTCGTTTTAAAAAAAAATGATCTTTATCAACCGGAACAAAGGAATTGGTTTTTGGATCAAAAAAATGATTCTCTTGTGAGCTTTTTTCATTGGGAGGGCCTGACCGATCCGTTAACGGAACTGCCCGACCGATCAATTCGACTGTCCGATTATTTCAGTCTTTGGGCTTGCTCCGGCGTTTTAATCTTTTGCGATATTCGAGGTTTTAAAAATATTAACGATCATTACGGTCATCTGTTCGGCGACAAGACACTTGAGATGGTCGCAAAGATGTTGAGCGATACCTTTCCTGCACCGTCTCTTCCGATTCGTTACGGCGGCGATGAGTTCTTGATCTTTTGTCCCTTCAGTACCAAAGAACATTGTCATGCCATTATGAAAACAATGTTTCTCAATGGTTTGAAAAATGTTTCTCATTATTTTAATATTAATGAAGAGTATCCCGATATAAAACTGGATTACGGATTATCGGATTTCAAGCCAGGCGACCGTTTCAATGATGTTTTTAAAAAGGCGGATGACGATTTTTATTCCCGAAAGAAAATATAACATAATAATATTTCTGTATTTTTATTGCAATAATTTTATAGAATTTCTGTGTTGATCTTGGTCTTGTCTTTTGAAAACCGTCTTGTTTTTAAAAATTCTTTCAGAATCCAATCTCCTTTTTAATACTATAACTTGTTATACTGGAATTACTAAGGCAAATACGTCTATTGAAAAATTTGATCAGAAGAAACGTTTTTTTACAGGAGATATTTTCCTTTAAAAGTTCTTTTTTCGTTCGTTTCAAGATTTTTTTAATTTTCTTTTTTCTTTTTGTTGACACGCGCCAGTCGATTTTGTAAAATTAAAGATAATAAAGAATTAGGAAAACAGTTTTTCTGCCGGATAACCATTCGGCGTTATTGAATATTCTTAAGGAGAATAAAATGTCTGAAAATTTTTCGCGACGCAGCTTTTTGAAGACCGGCGCGGTTGCCGGATCAGTTCTTTCGATGGCCTCAACCGGATATGTTCATGCCGGAGAAGACAATATCATTAAGATTGGTTTGGTTGGATGCGGTGGTCGAGGCCGGGGCGCGGCAATGAACGCATTGAAAGCGGACGCCCATTGCAAACTGGTCGCGGTCGGCGATGCTTTCGCGGACAAGGCCAAAGGAACAGTTGAAGGACTTAAAACAGTATTCGGCGACCGGGTTGACGTCAAACCGGAAAACATTTTTGACGGACTCGACGCTTATAAAAAGGTTATTGCTCAATGCGATGTCGTTCTTCTTTGCGAAACGCCCAAATTCCGTCCCCGATCTCTGCGCGCCGCAATTGAAGCCGGCAAACATGTCTTCTGCGAAAAACCGGTCGCCGTTGACGCCCCGGGCGTTAAAAGCGTAATGGAATCCGCTCGCATGGCTAAGGAAAAAGGACTCAATCTTGTTTCCGGTCTCTGCTGGCGATACGATAAAAACGTCAATGATATTATGAAACGGCTCAAAGACGGAGTGATCGGTGAAATCAGTTCGGTCCGCTCGCTGTATTTGACCGGAAAACTTTGGACTCGTCCGAAACAGGAAGGCGATACCCTGATACAGGAACAGGTTCGAAACTGGTATAATTTCGCTTGGCTCAGCGGCGACTTCAATGTTGAACAACATGTTCACAGTCTCGATAAATGTATGTGGGTTTTCGACGATGTTCCGCCGGCGAAAGCTTGGGGACTTGGTGCCCGTATGGCTCGAACAGAACAGCCTGATTACGGCGATATTTATGATTCGATGGCGGTCGTTTACGAATACGGTGACGGACGAACCATTAATTCTTACTGCCGTCAGCAGAGCGGCTGCTTCAATAATACCGATGACTATTT
>CAZZEF010000001.1:31181-50965 GCA_964652875.1 uncultured Planctomycetaceae bacterium | reverse complement strand
CAAGGGTTACGCGAACATTATCGGTCCGCATCCGGTCATTTGCGATCTCAGCGGCAAAGTTATTTACGAACAGAAAAAAGTTCCGTCCGACATGTACACGCTGGAACATGAAGCGCTGTTCGGCGCTATTCGCGGCAAGAGACCTTATATCAATAATGGCGATTACATGGCCAAGAGTACTATGCTCGGTATTTTTGGACGGCTCGTTTGCTATTCCGGTAAACAAATGACTTGGGACGAAGCGCTCGCAACTCCCGCCCTGGATCCGACCGCCTTCGATTGGAATGGTGTTCCCCCGACAACACCGGACGCCAAAGGCCGTTACAAGATCAATGTTCCCGGACTCGGACTGGTCTATCATTCTATTTCTCGCGAAGGTGGCGATAAATAAATTTATTTTTTATCGCGTCAAACCAAACATTTCTTTCGTGTTATACCCGGCCCCCTTTGCGGCAGCCGGGAGATTTTCTGACTTCAAGAAGCGGAAAAACTTTTTTGAATCACGAAGATCTGTTTGCGGCGCTTTTCGTTTAAGGACAGATCCTGTATTATCTTGTTTATTCAATAATAAGCGGAGATCTGTTCGCGGATGTTATTAAAGATTCTATCAATCACTCAACGGCGGGATTGAATACTTCGATCCCGCCGTTAATATTTTCGGACCTGTCGAATGTTATGACTTTGTTTGAACAGTTACGGGAAGAAGCGTTAAGAATCGGCTTGGATGATCTCGGTATTATTGCCGCGTCTGACTCTGTTTCGCAGAGATCTTTTCAGCGCTGGCTCGATTCCGGATGCTGTTCGGGGATGAGTTATTTGAAGGAAAACCGGACGGCCCGTTGTCATCCTTCCGGAGTGTTCCCGCCGGTCAAAACACTTCTCGTCGCCGTTCTTTCTCTCGCTCAAATCGCGAAGGAGTTTAATCCTTTATTATCCAATTTTGAACAGCAAAACAATTCAAAGACCTCCCTAACAAGATCGTGTGACGGGAATTCTCCAAAACCTGCGGCATTATCTGACAACCGATCGGACATTGAAAAGGATCAAGCGTTTGTTTTTCGATCCGATGAAACGAAAAAAATAAAAGGCCGAATCGTTCCTTACGCGGTCTACCCTGATTATCATGACCTTTTAAAAGCGAAACTGCGTCGTCTTTTAGCGTTTCTGAAAGATCTGCGTCCTGAAACGGAAGGAAGAACGGCGGTTGATACGGCCCCTCTTCCTGAAAAAGAATGGGCGGTTCGGGCAGGACTTGGAAAAATCGGCCGGCAATCTCTTTTGATTCATCCTCAAGCGGGCTGTTCTATTTTCATCGGATCTCTTCTTGTTACTCTCGATTTTGATCAGTTCGGCGTTAAATCGGTTCAAAAGAATTTTGAAAATTTCGATTCCAATCCGGAGTCTTCAAAAAAGGAATCTTTTTGTGATCTTTGTTCCGGCTGTTTTAAATGCGTTCAACATTGTCCGACAGGGGCCATTCAAAGCGGACGAACCATTGACGCGCGGAAATGTCTCAACTTTTGGACCATAGAAAACAGAGAATTTGATTCTGATAAAATACCTGAAAAGGTAAGAAAATCTCTTGGAAACCGACTGTTCGGATGCGATGAATGCGCTCGATGTTGTCCATTGAATAACAGGAATAACGCGGTTCCCAATTTCGAGATTGAATTGTCTTCTTTTGATAATTTATCGGAAAAAGATTTCAGAAAATTGTTTCGAAAGACACCAATGTTCAGAACCTGTTTGAACGGTTTAAAAAGAAACATCGTCTGGATTCAAAAAAATGATCTTGAGTCAAAAAAAACGGACCATTAAAATTTTTCTATTTTCGAACCTCAATGAGTGAATAAGCAATCGGGAAAGAGATAACTTCAGCTGGGCAGGTACAGTTGGCAGCGGAAAACAGACTTTATAAAGAATAATGTCGCTTTTAAGAAAACAAGTATTTATTTATATATAAAATACAATTATCGTTAAAAACATCTTTTTTTAAAACAAATTAGGACAAAGAGCATATTATAGGGGAGAAGTTTTTGAAAAATTTGAAAAAAAAGTGCCGAATTGTTAACTGGCGCTGGAAAAGCGGGGACATTTGATTATAATAAATATAGGGTAATATTTCGGGAATCGAATTAAAGTAAGATTTGATTCAGGTTATTTAGTTCTTGTGGAGAAAGCCAATGCGCAAAGCTTTGTGTATATTCGCTCTTTCGTTGTTTATTCTTCTTTTTATCATATTTATGCTGGACATGATAGCGGGAATTCCATTTAACAAGAGCAATATGAAAATGGATATCGGTTTTCTTGTCTGCTCACTCGGTTTTACCGTTTTGAGTTTTTTGGATTTGCGTAAACTTCGTTGACCGTAATTCGTTTTCGTTTGACCGGAGGGGGATTTTTTTGATTGAATCCCGGCGCGGACAAAAATCGGCACGAAGGATTGTTACTTAAATGATCTTCCGTACCGGATGAGTCTGACAAACAAAACGACAAAACGGAAATTGCTTCGGGGGATCAACACCGGACAAGGACGCAATAAAAGACGGCGCGCTGAAAGGTGACTGAAACGGATCGAAAAAATTGGATCAAACAGCGGACAGAGAACCGAACGAAGCGATGACCGAAAAAACGGAATGGGAAAATCGGAATGCCAAACCGATTGGCGTTCCAGCGTTCGGTAAATAAAGATCGGATCGGTCATTATCAAGGAAGACCGTTCTTAATTTTAGAAAATCAGGAAAAGTTAAGTGGAACCATTTTATTTTGATCCTCAGTTGCGTCGAGCAGTCGAAGAGTCGCTTTTACCGGAGATCCAGCGGCCGGGGCAATATATCGGCGGAGAATTGGGACAGATCAAAAAGAAAGCGGACTCCGTTCTTTCCCGACTGGCCTTTGTGTTTCCCGACACGTATCCGATCGGGATGTCGAATTACGCGATGATGCTTCTTTATTCACTGGTGAATCAGAAAAAAGATCTCGCCTGCGAACGCGTTTTTGTTCCGTTTCCTGACATGGAAGCACTTCTTCGATCCAAGGATCTGCCGCTTTATTCTTTGGAAACATTTACCCCGCTGTTCGGTTTTGATCTGGTCGGATTTACTCTTCAGTATGAACTGTCATATACCAACGTTTTGAACGCGCTTGACTTGGGCCGAATCCCTCTTCATTGCGATCAGAGAACGGCGGACATGCCTTTGATTATCGCCGGAGGTCCCGCCGCGTTCAATCCGGAACCGATGTCTTCATTCATTGATGTTTTTCAAATTGGAGACGGAGAACAGATCCTGCCCGATCTTTGCCATTTTTGGGGTGAGCTTAAAGAAAAATACCGCATTCCGCGCTGTTTGGAATCGCATCGGGGAAAAGCGGGCGTTTATGATCCTGATCGGGATCTGACGCTTCTTGAGCCGAAAAATTGGGAACAAAGTCAAAAGATCCGCCGGGAAATGCTGCTGGAAACGGCTCGAAAGTTCTCTAATATTTACGTGCCCGCCTTTTATCAAGTTGAGTTTGATGAAAAAGGCCGGGCCAAACGTCCCCGTCCGGTTGTCGAAGGAATTCCGGAATTTATTGAGCCGGCCATCATAAAAAATCTTGACGATTACCCGGCTCCCGAACATCCGATCATTCCGCTGATTGAAAGCGTTCAGGATCGTGTTTCAGTCGAAATCATGAGAGGTTGCCCGCAAAGCTGCCGTTTCTGTCAAAGTTCTCCGATTAAACGGCCTCTTCGTAAACGATCGATAGATCAGATCTGCCGCTCCGCGCGCAACGCCGCCGTCAATACGGGAACGGATGACGTAACACTTTTATCGCTTTCATCAAGTGAGTATCCGGGTTTTGACGAACTGATCGAAAAACTTCATCAGACGGTCTGTCCGCTGGGGATCACTTTGGCGGTTCCCAGTTTGCGCGTCAATCACCAACTCGGCGATTTAACGGCCAAACTTTCGGGAGAAAAACTGACCAGTTTAACCATCGCTCCGGAAGCGGCGCTTGAACCGATGCGAAAAAAGATCCGCAAACTGGTAACCGACGACGATTTGATCAACGGGTGCAAGGCGGCGTTCGAAAATGGATTTAACCGGATCAAAATGTATTTTATGTGCGGCTTTCCCGGTGAAACCGATGAAGATATTATCGGAATTGTTCACTTATGTGACGAAATTGTCAAATTGGGAAAATCGATCACCGGACGCTATCCGACCGTTATCGCCAATGTTTCCAATTTTGTTCCGAAACCGCATACACCGCTTCAATGGTGCGCAATGGCCGACCGGAAGTATTTTCAACATGCTCATCAGCTTCTGCGTTCACTGCGCCGTTTTAAAAGTATTGATGTTAAATATCATACGCTGGAAACAAGTCTTTTGGAAGGACTCATGACCCGCGGCGACCGCCGGGTTGGAAAGGTTATTGAACTTGCTTGGCAAAAGGGGGCTCGGCTGGACGCCTGGACCGATCAGTTTATCGGACGGTATTGGGACGAAGCCATCGCCGAAAGCGGAATTGATCCGGAACTGATCGCGCATACTCCTTACAATTTGGACGCGGAACTGCCTTGGGATCATATAACGACATTCAGCGGAAAAGAACGGCTGGTCCGTGAATATCAGAAATCGCTGACCGGTGAAATATAACGGCGAATCCGAACAAACGGTTTCCGGATCGAACGGATGATCTGACGAAATATATAATTCGGAAAATACAAACAGGTTCGGAAAAGAGTTCCTGAATAATCCTAATAAAGAAAATGGATCAGAACGACCTTCAGTGATTGCAAACACCTTAAATACAGGAGATCACCAGTATTTTTGAGGGCCGGACCAGAACCCGGACGTCTCGTCCGTATCCTCACCAAACAGAGGTCCCCGTTTGTTTGGTCATCATAAAATAACCAGTAATTAAAAGTAAAAAACACTGGGGCAGTTCAATGACATTCGGACAAAAATTTTCGAAAAACAAGCTTAGGGAAAGAATGAAAATTTCGGGAGAATAACAAGCGATGCCGCATTATATCGGGGTAATCAGCGATACGCACGGATGCGCGGACTTGGTCCGCGCCGCGGCGGATATCATGAGAGAATTCAAGGTGATTCGCGTTTTGCATTGCGGCGATATCGGAACCCGGGAAATAATCAATATACTTTCGGAATTCGAAACGGATTATGTTTTCGGCAATTGTGACAGTATGCTGACAATGACGCTAACAGATCATATTGAGCAAAAAGGGGGGACGCTTCATGGATGGTTCGGCCATGTTGAACTGGACGGAAAAAAAATCGCGTTTCTTCATGGTTACGACGAAAACCGGATACAACAGGAACTTTTTTCGGGCAACTGGGACATGATCTGTCATGGACACACACACCGGCATTTACTGGAGAATTACCGTTTACCGGAAGAAAAAAGATCACCCGAAAGAGATTCAACAATTCTTCTCAATCCGGGAGCAATCAAAGCGCGGTATGAACCGCCTCAATTTTGCATCGTTAAAATTCCGGATTTTGAGATCAACTTGATTCCTCTGACGCGATAAGATTTCGTTTGCACCAATGACCGATTCGCGAAGACGAACAATCTGCGTAAAACAGAAGAATTCTGACAACGTTCCAACGGTTTTCAAGACAACTTTGAAAACCGGCCGGAATGTTGACAAAGATACCGGCCGCATTTTTCTTTTCTGTTTTGTCGTTAAAAGAATAACCGGCATGCAGCGTCTGTCGGCAGAGATCACGGAAAAGCAAAAATGTTGTCAATTATAAAATAATAAGACGGGAAAGGAATTGAAAATGAATTTATTATGGGCAGCCGCGGAACAGACGGCAGCCGCCGGCTCATCAAAATTTATGAGTACTGCGGATGTTGTTATCTTTTTTGCGTTTATTCTGTTGGTCATCATCGTCGCGTTCGGTGTTAGTCGAAAATCGGGAGACAGCAGCGAATCCTATTTTCTCGCCGGGCGCGGACTGACCTGGTGGATCATCGGTTTTTCTCTGATCGCCGCTAATATTTCAGCGGAACAGTTTATCGGCATGTCCGGCCAAGCATCGGATTACATCGGTCTGGCGGTTGCAAGTTATGAATGGATCGCGGCGGTTTCACTGGTGATCGTTGCCTTTTTCTTCCTGCCGAAATTTCTTAAAGCGGGTATTTATACAATACCGGAATACCTGGAACGGCGATATAACAAATCGGCGCGAACGATCATGTCCTTATTCATGATGATCATGCTCGTTGCGGTAAATATTACCGTTGTCATAAATGCCGGCGCGAAGAATTACGCGGTCTTTTTCCAGTCGTTTCAGCTTAAAGAAGCGTTGGGTCCTTTTGCCGCGGGTTCCAATCCGCTGGATCTGCAGTTCTTCTGCTGGGCAATCGGTATTATCGCCGCGCTTTATGTTTTTGCCGGCGGTTTGAAAGCTTGCGCCTGGGCTGATTTAATTCAAGGGTCCGCTCTTATTGCCGGCGGCGCGATCGTTCTTTATTTCGCGCTCAAACAGTTGGGAGTCGCTGAACCCGCCGTTTTGGCCGGAGCCCCGAATGTTTCCAATGAAATGGCCGAAGGCTTGAGAAATTCAGGAGCATTGGAACGCTTTTCCGAATTAAATGCCAGTAAACTCCGAATGAACCTGCCGAGTTGGGATACGGTTCTCCCCTGCACTGCTCTCGTGTTCGCGATCTGGATCCCAAACCTCTATTATTGGGGATTAAATCAGTATATTATTCAGCGAACCCTCGGCGCCAAATCGCTGGGTGAAGGTCAAAAAGGACTCGTTTTCGCCAGCTGTCTGAAGCTTCTGATTCCGTTCATCGTTATTTTCCCCGGATTGATCGCGTTCAATCTGTATCATGGCGATATGAGAAAAACGGCCGTTGCCAATTCTCAAACAGAAGTCGATCGGTTTGAAAAAATGAAAAACGCCTCCGTCGAAGAGGCGCGAAAATATCCTCTGTTCAATTTCAATCATGACTTCGCCAAAGTTGAACCTGAAAAAGCCAAAGCAATGCTTGAATACAATGCCCGGGTCGCTGGTGTTAAAATTGCCACCAAGTCGGGGGACCGCGATTTGACGCTTGATCAGCAGCTGGCCGAACTTCAAAAAACGATCAAAGCCGATCACCGTCAATCACTTTCGTTTTCTCAATACGCAAAGGAACTGTTCGGAATTTCGAAGTCGACTCAACTGACGTTCGGCGCAATGGCGACCGGTTTCGATCATGATTCGGCTTTCCCGCTCCTTGTTCGGAACCTGGTTCCCCAAGGAGGCTTTAAAGGTTTTCTGCTGGCCGCTCTGCTCGGAGCGATTGTCAGTTCCGTCGCCGCGATGCTGAACGCCGCCTCGACGATCTTTACAATGGATATTTACAAAGAATATATTCATAAAGCGGCATCGCAAAAGAGTCTTGTTCTCGTCGGAAGAATTACCGTTATTTTGTTCGTTCTGATCGGATGCGTTGTCGCTCCGATTTGGTCCAAACCTGAATTCGGCGGTATTTTCAAAGCGATTCAGGAATTTCAGGGTTATATTTCGCCCGGTATTTTCGCGGCATTCCTCTTCGGATTCTGCGTTAAAAAAGCCCCGGCCGCCTGCGGTACGATTGCCCTTGTTCTCTGCCCGATCATTTACGGACTGTTTCATATGCTCGTTCCGCAGCTCGACTTCCTTAACCGGATGCTCGTTACCTTCGTTATTATTATGGGTGTTCTGTTCATTCTCCGCATTCTCTTCCCGAGAAAAACAGCGTATGAGCAGACCTCGGATACAACGCTTGATCTTACTCAGTCAAAACTGGCAAAAGTCATTGGCGTTCTGGTTGTTCTTGGAACAATCGCGCTCTATCTTTTCTTCTGGGATCATTCGTCAAAAATGTTTTAATGTTTTCCAAGGAGTCCGGACCGGCGTTTGTTCGGACCGGACTCTGATCTGTTCCCGATCGTTAAGATCTCATTGATTTAATGCCGACAGTATTATATTTTCCGCAACTTTCGACGATTGACGTTGTAACTCGCCGGATCTTTTGACCTTGGATCGAAAAATTCATAATAAACCGGTATAAATTCGTTTAAAAAATATAAATCAAGGAACTGTCTTATGCCGCGCGGCGGTTGGAGGATTGAAAAATGAAAAAAAGATTTCTGTTTCTGTTGACGGTTGTTTTTATGATAGTCCTTTGTTCCGAATACCGTCTTTTCGGCCTTGGTAAAGGAGAAGCGGGCGGCGATTCGGCGGAAATTAAAATCAAAGACGCGGAATACACGTTTCGTTGGTGTCCATCGGGAGAAGTGAAAATGTTCGCTCCGGTCGACGAGAACAATCCGGAATCACAAAAAGAATTCAAAATCATCCGTATTGACGAAGGTTTTTGGATGCTTCAAAGCGAAGTAACGCGCGGCCTTTGGAAAAGCGTTATGGGCAATGATCCGAGCAAAGGGACAATTCCTTCAGAAGAGTCTTCCGCCGCGGACAATTTTCCTGTCGACAGTATCAGCTGGGACGATTGCCAAAAGTTTCTGAATAAACTCAATTCGGATTATAATGTGCCCGGATATAAATTTGTTCTCCCGACAGAAGTTCAATGGGTTTACGCCAGCCGGGCCGGTGACATGAAAAACAAAGACGAATCATTTGACTCGCTTGCCTGGTTCGCGGACAACAGCGACAATCGGGCGCATGAGGTCTGTCAAAAAGACCCTAACGACTGGGGGCTTTTTGACATGCACGGAAACGTTGCGGAATGGTGTCTCGACTGGTATGACGCGGGAGGCCAAAGTTCCAACAGCGATAAAAGACGCGGTTATCATGGCGGAAGTTTTATGACTAATGAAGAATATTATAATCAGGACAGCCGCTTCTGTTTGGATGAAGACACGTCCAATACCGATCTCGGTTTTCGGATCTGTCTGGTTCCCGAATATTGATCGAAACTGTTTCGAAGCCTGTTCCGATGATAAGTTGAACCGATCGTTATGTCCGGTTCTTTTCGGTTTTGGAACAGGCACTTAAAAATCTTGTCATAAAAAGGAGTAATGCAATGCAAAGAATATTTACAGCAGATCTTTCCGAAAGAATTTTCAACGCGGGAATTATAGCGGTTCTTGTTATTGACGATCCCGAAGATGCTGTTCCGGTCGCCAGAACTCTATATGACAACGGAATCAAAGCGATGGAACTGGCCCTTCGGACCAACGCTTCGTTGGAAGCGCTCCATTTGATCCATAAAGGGGTTCCTGAAATGCTCGCCGGTGTTGGAACGATCATTTTTCCCGAACAAATCGCGCAGGCTCAAGAAGCGGGCGCCGCGTTTGGGGTTTCGCCCGGACTGCAAACCGTTATTCTGGAAGAAGCGCTGCGCCGTCATTTTCCTTTCGCGCCCGGAATTACGACTCCTTCCGAACTGGAAACAGCCATCTCTTACGGATGCCGGAACGTCAAGATCTTCCCGTCGGAGCCGATGGGCGGTATTAAATACATCAAGTCCATTTACGCGCCTTACGCTCATCTTGGCATTCATTTTATTCCTTTGGGCGGATTGAGTATTAGTAATCTGGCCAGTTACATGGAACATCAGTCGATTTTGGCCGCTGGTGGATCCTGGCTCGCCCCGAAAAATTTGATTCGAGAGAAAAACTGGGATGAAATCGGTAAAAACGCTCGAGCCGCAATGGAGATCGTCCGACAATATCGAAGCGAAAAACAATAAAATTCATTTTTAGGTCCAAATGAATAAAAGGCTTGACAAGTGATTTATACTGCTGACCTTTGAAATTTTCCGGTATTGCTCCCGATTGCTTTCGTATATCGGGAGTTTTTTCAGCTTCGAGCCGGAAAATTCATAACAGAACCAAGCCGATTTTTTATATCGGGCGCCCTTTTAAATTTTAACGTTTTCCGTTGATTGATTTTGCGACTCAATTCTTTCGATGTTAAACGGAAAATTTGAAATGAAACCGGTAAAAAAACAATCATTTTAAAAATATTCGAAACAAACGAACGGAATCGAAGGGAAAAATGGCAGATCGGCTTGACAGTTTGAATCCCGCTCAATTGGAGGCGGTTCGTCATAAAGACGGGCCCTGTCTTGTACTCGCGGGACCCGGCAGCGGTAAAACCCGAGTCGTAACCCATCGAATCGCCTGGCTGATCGAACAGGGGGTTCCTCCCTGGCAGATCCTCGCGCTGACCTTCACCAACAAAGCGGCGGATGAAATGAAAAATCGGGTTGCGGCCTTGGTTCCCGGTCGGCGGATCTGGATCGGTACCTTTCATCGGTTTTGTTCTCAATTAATGCGGACGTACGCCCCGCTTCTCGGTTACAGTTCGAATTTTACCATTTACGATACGGATGAAAGCAAACAGATCCTTCTTTCTCTGGTCGACAAAAAGGATCTGCCCAACGGCGTTGATGCTCCCAAAATCGCCAGCGCAATCAGTTGGGCGAAAAACGCATTAATTCTGCCGGAAAATTATACGGCCCGGGAAGGCCATCTTTTAGGAAAAATCGTCGAACGCGTTTATCCTGAATATCAGGAAGCGCTCAAAAAAGCGAACGCGGTTGATTTCGACGATCTTTTGGTTCAAATCGCCGTTCTTCTTCATGACAACGCGGAAGTCCGTCGCGATCTTGATGCCCGTTACCGTTATATTTTGGTCGATGAATATCAGGACACCAATTTGGCGCAATACGCGATTGCCCGGGCTCTGTCGGTTGATTACCCCAATTTAAGCGTAACCGGAGATCCCGACCAGTCCATTTACGGATGGCGCGGTGCCAATATAAAAAATATTCTTGACTTTGAAAAAGATTTCAAGGAAGTTAAAGTTATTCGGCTCGAAGAAAATTACCGAAGCACTCCCGAGATCCTGCGCGCCGCTTCCGAACTGATCCGGCATAATGTTTTTCGAAAGGAAAAGGATCTTTTTACCGAAAACAAACCCGGGTTGCTCCCCCGAATGGTCGTCTGCCTGAATCATCAGGAAGAATCCGATTTCATCGCCTCTGAAATAGCGTCCGAGATCGCATCAGGTAAACGAAATCCTCGCGATTATGCCATTTTTTACCGTATCAACGCCCTGTCTCGAAATTTGGAACATTCGCTTCATAAGTATGGCGTTCCTTTTCAGCTTGTCCGAGGACTTGAATTTTTCAATCGGAAAGAAATCAAGGACATCATCGCGTATCTTCAGCTTCTTTACAATCTCAATGACACCGTTTCTTTTCGCCGGATCATTAATACTCCTGCCCGCGGCATCGGTAAAACATCAATCAATAAAATTGAGAATTACGCGGCGCGCGCTGGTTTAACCCTTTGGGAAGCGACACGTCAGACCGCGGCTTTTACCGCGCAGAAACGAGTGAGAAAACGAGCGGGCGATTTGGCGGATCTGTCAGGTTCCGAGGATTTCCTTTCAGAGGAAAAGCCGCCGAAACTTACCGACCGAAGCAGAAAAGCGCTTTCGGAATTCGTCAAACTGATCGAATCGCTTCGTCAGACAGCAGTCGATTCCGATCTCGAAGTCCTTCTTTCTTTATTGCTGAAAGAGACGGGTTATCTGTCCGCGCTTAAGATCGGGGAAACCGAAGAAGATCAGCAGCGTCTGGCCAACGTTCAGGAACTTCTTTCCGAAGTCCGTGAATTCGACGCGATGTTCAATGACAGTCAGGGAGAAGAAAACGAAAATTCACCGCTGGAGTCAGGGCATTATTTCGGCGAATATGAACGGCTGGGACGTTTTTTGGAACGCGCTGCTCTTGTCAGTGACGCCGACGCTTGGGACAGCGATTCGGACCGCGTCTCTTTGATGACGTTTCACGCGGCCAAAGGACTCGAATTTCCGGTCGTTTATATTATCGCTCTGGAAGAAAATATCCTGCCGCATGAACGTTCGATCGGCGAAAAAAGTCAACTGGAAGAGGAACGTCGGCTTCTTTTTGTCGGCATTACCCGCGCCCGGGAAGAATTGCGCATTTCAAGGACCCGTTTTCGTGAATTTCGCGGAACACTGAACAGCTCTATTTTGAGTCGATTTCTTTTTGAAATCCCCAAAGAATGTCTTCAGACATACGGTTCCCCCGATGAAGCGAACGGAAAAGAAGCGGCGCAGGAAGAAGTACCGTTTGTCCCCGATCGTGAGCCGGAGGAAAACGATGATCCCGTCTATTTTATCGACGGACCCAAAGATCATGAGCCGGTACGGGTTTATACTCCCGAACCGGAAATAAAACCTGTCAATGCCCCAAAATTTTCTCCCGATGAAAATGACTATATCGACGGCGAAGTTTTTTATGATGAAGAGGCAGAACTGGAATTCGACGACAACGGCAGAGCGCACCCGAAAAAACCGGAACAAAAAAAACGGCCCGAACAGAAAAAAGAACCGAAACGTTCCAAACCGCCAATAGTAATTACGATCGGAGCGGATCTTTTAAAAGATCCCGATAAAATCGAAAACGGCCCCAAACAGAATAAGGAATCAATGATGGCGGTCGGAACTCTTGTCCGACATATTGATTACGGAATCGGCGTTATAAAAGAGATCTTCGGTCCGAAAGGAGACAGAATCGTTTCCGTTGAATTTCTTTCCGGCGTTGGACTTGTCGATGTTGAACTGAACGATGTCCGACTGACCGTTTTGCCAAAAAGAAAAAGAAACTGACCGATTGCCTGAATAACAGCCCCGATCGGTTAAAGAAGTTATCCCGAATCAAATATTGATTTTCCGTCCCCGCGTCAAAAAGCCGACAGTTCATAAAGTCAATCGTCTTCTGTTTTTTTACTGTCGAATTTTTCAACAAGGGCGGAGATATTTTCCGTTTTTACAGCGGCGATAATCGTATCGCCGTTTTCAATAACAGTATCGGCTTTCGGCATAAAAGCGGTATTTCCTCTGATAAAAGCGAGTAAAAGAATATTGTGCGGCAATCCGCATTCGGAAAGGGCAAGACCAGCCATTTGAGAATTTTTCGGAACTTCAAGTTCAATAATATCGACATCGCCGCCGATGAGATTCGGATTTCGAAAGACTAACGAACCTTCATGTAAAAAACCGTCGATTTGCCGGGCGAGAACCGTTTGCGGACTAATGGCTTGAGAAATTCCCAACTTGTCAATAACTTCGGCGTAATCGGGCCGGTTAATGACGGCCAAAAGATTTTTAGCGCCGAGTTCATTGGCTTCAACGCAAGACATAATATTGTTTTCGTCATCGCCAATACAGGCGACAAAGATATCCGCGTCACCGATATTTTCTTCGGCGAGGACCTGTTTCTGACTCGCGTCGCCAAAAATAACCGTTGTTGTTTTTTTCAGTTGATCGGCAAGAAAATCGCATCGGATCCGATCCGCCTCAATAATGGTCACATTGTAATTCCGCTCTTCAAGCAGTTGTGCCAAATGATAACCGATTTCCCCTCCTCCGGCAATAACGACCCGTTGTTTGACTAAGGAGGGAACAAGCAGATTCCGCTTCATTGTTTCAACAGCGCTGCGTATTCCGAACAGAGTAATACGGTCCCCGATTTCGATCGTGTCCTGGGCCGACGCAATAGAGATCCTGCCTCCCCGATTGATCGTTCCAACGCGAACGTCCGGCGACATCTTCAGTTTACCGAGTTCAACTCCCAAAAGATCCGAGTTCTTCATAATGAGAACATCCTGCATCTCTATTTCACCGTTGGCGAAATGCTCAATCAGCATCGCTCCCGGCTCCCGAATAACACAGGCCAATTCCATCGCGGTCAGATTCTCAATACTTAATAAACGATCGATACCAAAATGATGCCGGTAATCAAACGTACTCAAATCGCGAAAAATTTGAGAATAGACTCGGGCGGCAACACGTCGGGTCCCCATTGCCCGGGCCAGAGACGCCCCAACAAGATTGACTTCGTCGTTGCCTGTCAGTGCGAAACAGATATCTGCGGTCATTGCGCCCGCCTGAAAAAGAATGCTGGACTGAGATGCCGATCCGATCACCGTTCTTATATCAAGATCGGAATCAAGGCGTCGAGCGACTTCCGGATTGGAGTCGACCAGCGTTACCGAATGCTGCGAACAAAGCATTTTCGCAATTGAGGCGCCCGTTTTTCCGCCTCCAAGAATCAGTACTTGCATTGATCTCCTCCGTTTTAAGGTTTTTACTGTTGATCGTTGACACTTCCCGCAATGGGCGTCGGACGGCGTTTCTATCGATTTTCTTTTGTGAGTCTATACTGCCCCATCATGTATTTTCCGTTCCAACGCCATAAGATCTGCCATTCACAAAATCAATCAGCGGGATTACGGAAAATTAAATGAGTACCAATATAAACTCCCTTGAAACTTGGCCATTATAAGAAGTTTAGCAGTAACCCATTCACTTGTCAAGATGACAATGAATTGAGACGGAAAGACGGCACGGATCTCAAAAAGAGAAGAAAACGGCCGCCTGATTTGAATTGGTTTGATCTTTGATCATTCGCCGGAAATTTCACGGTTGATTTTTCCGATGGATCTGCTGTCGTTCGTCCGGAAAGAATTCGAAAAACGGTCAGAAAAACCCGCAATCATCGAAGATCATCGCGTGTCAATCAGAAAACCGGTTGAAAAACTTTGGGGCAAACGCTGCGGACCGTTTTTATTCAAAAAAAAAGTCCTTTTACTCTGTTGTTAAAATTGGTTTTATCTTTCGAAAAAACGAATTAACGCTGGAGAAACATTAAACTCTTCCTTATCAGGCGGACACGTCAGACTCGATCTTACGGTAAGCGAGACTTAAAATATAGTCATCTTCTTTCGAAGATGTTTTTATCATAAAACGTTCGTGTCGCGACCGGTCGAACGTTTTACGGTTATCGTTTCGAATAAATGTTCTTAATGAAAATATTTTTGGATCAGACTTGTTTGTATTTTATCATGTCATTTTTGTATTTTATCTTGTCATTATTTTTAATTTCCGGCGTTGGACTTTATGACTCGGTCATTCTTTTAACGTTAGACCGGAAAATCTGATAACGGAACCGGTATTGACCAAATAAAACATTCTTCTTTCGCTGTCTGATCCGGAGCGGGGTTAAAGGTCACCCCGCACGAATTTCGAATCTTGATAATACAAGCCGTTAAATTATTTCGCGGGCTGGGTTTTTTCAGGTTCCGCGGTTTTGGGAGCAACCGCGGGAGAATTGGCGGGGGTCGATTTTTGATCGGATCCGGAGGGGGCAACTGTTGTTTTAACCGGAGTATCCGCTTTTTTAGCGGAATTACCCGCATCGGGAGCCGGAGCCGTGTTCTGGCCGGTTCCGGGAGTCGTTTGAACTGATTCAATAATCGTCAGTGATTCCGACGCGACGGGAGCCTGTCCGTTTTGAGTGTTGTTTTGCGAACTGCTGTTTTGACCGGTACCTGAAGCGTTATCCGTTTTATTGTTTAAAAACGGAGGAATTTGAACGGAATCAATCAGATAAATCATTCCGTTGGTGCAAGGAACCGCAGTCCGAACGCATTTTCCCTTACCGTAACTTGTTTCCGTACAGGAAATGGAAGTTTGCGGGACAGTACAGGTCATGCAGTCCTTGTAATTCTCCATTTCTGTCGGAGTCATTGTTTTCGGGACCATATGATAAAGAAGAAGTGCGGTCAACGCGGATTTATTATTGAGAATTTTCGTTAATTGTTCTGACGAAAGATTCGAAAAAGCTTCATCGGTCGGAATAAAAACGCTGAACGGTCCGTCTTTTTCAAGAATACCGCTCAAGCCCGCTTTCTGAACACATTCGATAAATGTTTTACAGCCGCCGAGTTCTTCCGCGGTTTTATAAATGCTTTTTCTCTGTTCCATCGTGGCCCAAGCCAGAACGGCAAGCACAAAAACGAACACAATGGCGATTATTGCCCAGCGTCCAGGGCTGAAATGTTTGTCTGTCGTTGTCATTAATCTCTATCCTTTCCTAAATTTCAAAGATAATCGATCGCCGTTCGGCGAAATTGTTTTTTACTTTTGTTCTTAAGATCTTTTTTATACTGCTCCCATTTTAATTTTTCCGCTATATTCGCCGATTGATTTTGTGAATCGGTTGTTCTTTTGACGTTATAACGGAAATTTCATAACGGAACCGGTTTTAGCTGCGGAATTAATCCGATTAAAAAAGAAACAATATGAAATTGCGTGTCTTTTCAAAATTAATTCCAAAAATATCCGCGGAACAAAAATAGAATAGGTCGTTTATAAAGATTGAGATAAACGGCAAAAATTTTTCCTGTATACCCTGTAAATTTTCAATTTAAAATTTTGCTATTTTAGCGGCTACCAATTTTTAAGTTATTGACAATTTTCTCCCGATAAAGTAAACTGACAGAAAAGATCACGTTGATCTTTCGTTAATATTATATTATAAAATAAAAAGTTACGCCTGATTTTAAATCAAGACGAACGGTTCGCGAACATGCAAAATTTTTCCTCTCGCAAATTCAGACATTGGACGATCTGTTTCATTCTGATCGCTGGAGGGACCTTTTTTCTTGTTCAACTTTTGAACCAAAAGCCGGATTACCGGTATTTTATTCAAAACGCTTCCGTTCAGGAGGAAATTGTTTCTTGGAACTCGCCGAAGGCCTGCCGCGCAATTCTTGATCAGACGGAACAGTATTTGACAGAAAATTCTTCTCCCATTGCGGAAAAAACCGCGCTTGACGGATTGAAAAATTTGGGGCTGAAATTTACCGATACGGAAATTGCTTCTTTTCGAAACAAGTCCGATTTTCCCGAACGCTGGTCTTGTCTTGTTGATCAGAAACAAGAGATCGGCTTTGATGAAAACCTGATCCAAAGCGATTGGCAATTCACCAAACAGGTATTGAACGATCTGATGGAAGAAAAATCTTGTTCTGATACAGGATTGACCGAAGCGGAACACTTTCTCGAACAGATCACTTCCGGAACAGACCTCCGTCCGGATCATTGCTGGTTGATCCTGTCTCATTCCGTTCTTCCGCCAACGAACAAAACGGCAGTCTCTGCGGACACGCCAAGGCAATCTTCAGCAGACAGATCATCGGCTATATCCGACCCAAATTTTTCAGGATCATTCCCTTTTCTGTCAAGAAACCCGCTGAACCGAATCGCTTTTTTTTCGCAGGAAGAGATAACGGCTGTCGAAAACGGAGGCTGGATCTTTGAAGTTCAATCGCCTGCAGGTCTGCTGTCCGTTCTTTTGCTTCTTCTTTTTTCAGTACCTGACATTTTGCCTGCTGAAACCGTGTTCGGATGGTTTGCCGCTCTTGAAAATATTGCCGTCCGAATGCTTTCCTTGAATTATTCGGAAAATACTCTTTTATTCTCCAATCGTGAACGGTTCGAAGATCGTTCACGAATGTCTCTTGTTTGGGCCGACACCAAGCGACTTCTTATTTGATTCCTTTCGGAAAAATTTTTTCATTTTCGCGAACTCTCTGTCAATTGACAAGAATGAGTTTTCAAATGATCGATAAGCGGTATTTGATCAATTGATCAATACTGATCATTGAAAAACTCAAAACAGATCTCCCTAATTAATGGAGATTTTGATCTATAAAAATTCTTTTAAATTTAAACGGATCCAGGAAAAAAGATGACATTAAAAAATCTTCGTGTTGCATTTAAAGGTTTTACTCTTGTTGAACTTTTAGTAGTGATCGCAATTATCGGTTTGCTGGTGGGTCTTCTTTTACCGGCGGTTCAAGCGGCCCGGGAAGCGGCCCGGCGTTCACAATGCGCCAATAATCTCAAACAACTGATGCTTGGCTTTCATGGTTATCATGACGCCAACCATACACTTCCGCCGGAAGCCTGGCTAAAATTTAAGGACGATAAAAGTCAGGGACTCGGAATTCTTGTTCGTGTCCTTCCGTTTTTGGAACAGACATCATTGCAATCGCAGATCGATTTTAAAAATCCTTACGAAGAAAATGAAGGCTCGGAAGATTATATTGGAAACGAAACAATTGCCAAAACAAGAGTACCGATGTTTTTGTGTCCTTCCGGAGGCAATGACATGTCCGGCATGAGTGTTTATAATCAGGAACTCGATTGTTATACGGCGCATTATTACGGAATAAGCGGCGCCATTGGAAATAACCCGCGAACGAACAAGGCTTATTCCGTCACACGCAACGCGGCGGAAAACGGCGGCGCTTACGGAGGCGGCCCTAACGCGAATAATGGGATCTTTTACGAAAATCATTGCACTAATTTCGCCGATATTCGGGATGGACTTTCCAATACATTCGCGTTGGGTGAAATATCGCATGATCTTTATGAAGGTTTTTTCGCTTGGGTACGCGGCGCTTACGCCAATCCGTATAATGGGGCAATTATCTATGTCAGTTCAAAAAATCTTGATTGGCCTTTAAACGTCATTCAGAATATAAATGACCCGAACGCTTCATTATACAAACAGTTTTACAGTACCGGTTCGTTTTCAAGTCATCATCCCGGCGGTGTTCATTTCGCTTTGACCGATGGTTCGGTTCGCTTTGTATCCGACACAACGGAAACCGGGATCCTTCATTCAGCGGCCAGCCGGGCAGGCCGGGAAAACTTTAAACTTCCCTGATTCCGTTAAATTTAAAAGAATAACCGGATCGGCGTTCATGTAAGGTTTCTGTTAAAGATTGTATTAAAACTTCAGCAGTTACTTTGCTTGACTTTTGATCTGTATTTTTCTTGTTATTCGATCTTTTAGGTTCCCGCTCTATTTGCCTGATCGATATTTTATTTTCGTTGATCAACGGATAAAGTGAGATAGATCGAATTTTTATCGAACATATAAATATAATGTCATTTGCCAACAGGCACTTTTTTTCCTATGTTTTTCAAAATATCTTTCCGATTCGCTGCGGCAAACGGAATGTTCTTTGTCAAAAACAAGGGAATCGAAAGTGAGGCTTTTGACGGACAGGATAATCAATTCAATATGAAAAATAATAAACACGGGTTCACTTTGGTGGAGCTGCTGGTCGTAATTGCGATCATCGGGATCCTGATCGGGCTTTTATTGCCCGCGGTTCAAGCGGCGCGGGAAGCGGCCCGCCGATCTCAATGTGTCAATAATATTCGGCAATGGATTATTGCACTTCATAACTATCATTCGGCAATGAACGCATTTCCCCCGTTCACCAGTTACGCCGGTCACAACTCCGATGAATCGGCTGCTGTTGCAAGCGGAAATTCGGAGTCGTCGGTTCAGGCCCGTATTGTTGCCTATATCGAGCAAGGATCCTTTATGAACGGAATCGATTTCGGGGATTACAAATACAGAGTTTTTTCCGGCAAATCGGCGTTGAATACATTGTTGAACGAAAAGCTGGCCATTGATGCGCCCATTCTTCATTGTCCGAGCGAGAATGAGGATCAAATACACAATTGCGGTATTGGTCCTTTGAATGTTTATACCGTTGCGGCCAACAGTTATGTTGTTTGTAACGGAGACGGAAAAGGCGATGCTTACTGTCTCAATAATGGAAAAGACAACGGTATTTTTGGTTTCAAATGCCGGTCTCTCGGAAATATTCATGACGGTTCAAGCAACACAATGGCAGTTGCCGAAACATCAATCGGTTATGACAATAACGCTATTCCCGCCTCGGGAACGATCGATAAATATGATTTAAAACGTCTGCATGCGACCGATCCTGACGGAGGAACACTGACCGCGTACAAGGATTACGATCTTGAAGCGCTTGGGCAAAAAATGATCAACGGAACAATCAAGGCCGGAAGTTATCGGGGAACCCCCTGGCTGGTCGGTCGAACTTACGCGTCAGG
>CAZZEF010000001.1:30209-31171 GCA_964652875.1 uncultured Planctomycetaceae bacterium | reverse complement strand
CGCTTACACTCTTCCAAACGCCGCGGTTCCGGGTATTTGGCTTCGGGGCAGTGAATTGGTCTATTTCGGAACCGGAAGTGACCATCCCGACTGCGTTAATGTCGGAATGGCCGACGGAAGCGTTAAAACTGTTGGTGATTCTGTCGATCTGAAGATCTGGCGCGGCGCGGCAACACGAGCCGGAAAAGAGAACGTCTCTTTATAACAGATCCGATACGCAAGTCTTAACGGAACGGAGTTATACCTATTCCATCATGAATTTTCCGTTATAACGTCAAAAAACAGCCGATTCTGGCAGTCAATCGGCGGAGATAACGGAAAATTTAAAAGGTAATCAGTAAAATGGCCCAAATACCGGCAGTCTGAACAGTTTTAATGAATCATCCGCGGACGTGATCCGAACTAAAGAACAAAAGTAAAATTCACCTAATAATTTTCTTTTTTCAAGATCGAAATATAATAATACAATAACCGGATTTGTTTTTTAACAGAAAACGGTTTGGGGAACAGGTGCTATATTGGAAAAAAAAGTAATTGCGGTTAAAACATTGGGATTAACCAAAGAATTCAAGCAGGGAAATAATACGGTCCAAGCTCTTCAGGAGATCGATCTGATCATAGAACAGGGAGAATTCGTCGCCGTCATGGGGGCCAGTGGATCCGGAAAAAGTACCCTTATTCATCTGATCGCCGGCTTGATCCGACCAACAGAAGGCCGCGTTGAAGTTGAAGATCAGGATCTCTCTAAAATGACCGATGCCAAATTAACGCGCTTTCGGCGGCGGCGGATCGGGCTTGTTTTTCAGAATTTCAATTTGATTCCGCATTTAAGCATGTTGGAAAATATTACTCTTCCCGCCGCGGCGGACGGTAAAGGATCTCTGCTGAACGATAAAATGAATCAGCTTCTTGAGTACCTTGAAATACAAAATCAACGGGATCAGTTTCCCGACACACTCAGC
>CAZZEF010000001.1:23771-30199 GCA_964652875.1 uncultured Planctomycetaceae bacterium | reverse complement strand
CTCGATTCGGTAAGCAGTCAGAACATTTGCAAGATCCTTCATCGGCTTTGCGAAGATGAAAAAAGAACGATCGCTGTTGTTACTCATGAGCCCGCCGTTGCCATTTGGGCCAAAAGAATTATCATTCTGCGTGATGGACATATACTGGCCGATTTAAAAACGGATCAGTTTAAAGACGCTCATGAACTGGCCGCGAAATATCAGGAATTAGTGCAAGACAACAGTGCTTCCGCGCGCAGAGAGCAAGGAGGCCCGAGATGAGTCTTGCGTTAAAACTTGTTTTTTCAAGAATAAGAAAACAGAAGATCCGAACTCTTTTTGTCATTTTGACCATTGCCGCGACAAGCTGTCTTGTCGTTTGGGTCATCGGCGGATATCGGACTCTTTTTACCGAAATGATCGGCGAAGATTCCAACCCGATGGGACATTATGATCTTAAAGTCTTATCAATGAATATGATCTCTGACGGAATGGGCGCATCCGGCAATACACCGCAACGGGGAAGAGGCGGCGGCTTCAGCGGTCCCTTTCAAGGCCCAAGATCCGCAATATCTGTTTCTCAAGAAAACAAACGAAATCATTTCAGCCAGGATCTTACGAATCAAAACAAAGCGGGACAAGCCGGTCCTCAACAGGTTGAATCCCGTCAATCGGAAACAGAAGAGGGCACTCGTCCGACGAATCGGCATGATCAGATCAAGCAAGCGATCAACGATCGTTTTGCTTATTCGCGTAACAAAGAGCGTCAAATTGAACTCGGGAAATTATCGGACAAGGTTCCGGCGCACATTCTTAAAAAATTTAAAATTCATGATAAAAATAATGACGGGCTGATCGATCGGGAAGAAGAAAAATTACTGATGATTAATCAACCCCCGAGTTCGGACGCCGTTGGCAGACCGGGAGAAGATCGTTCGAATTCCCGCCGCGGAAAGGGAATGAACCGTCAATTGCAGGGAAGACCGGAATTGGCGATTCCCCGGGAATTCATTCAAAAGATCCGATCCGATTCCGAGATCGACTGTCTTGACGAAACCGCGACCGCACGTGCTTTTGTTTATTATAAAGGAATGGAAAGTTTTTTTACTTCTGACGAAAAAGAAATCAAAGAAGAAAAGAATTGGAAAGAAAATGTTTCTCTTGTTCCTGACGGTATTGATCCTGAACTTCACTTTGGAGGTTTTAAAGCATATCGCGCCAGTATGGGTACTCCCGGCGGACTGGGGAAAATATTGACCGGAACAACAGCGCGGCAAGCGCCTGATAAAATGATGTCGGGATCCTGGTTTACCGATCTGGACCATCATATTCGAGAAGTTGTTTTCAGTTCCGGAGCGGCAGAACGAACGAAGATTCGACCGGGAGAATCGATTCTTTTGATCGCGAATACGGGAGAATATCAACTTAAAGTTACCGGGATCATTGAAGAACGGGGAAATACTATTTATATTCCGATGAAAATGGCGGAAAAAATAACCGGATCTCGCCCGCAAACAATATCCCTTTCGATCGTTCTAAAAAAAGGGACCAGCGCGGAAGCATTTAAAAACCGCTGGAATCCGGAATTGGAGAAATCCGCTTCCGGTCTTCATTTAATGACGACCGGCGAGGTCAGGGAATCAATGAAAAAAATCGAATCGAACAAAAAAACGTTCAACTGGCAAACCGTCAGCAGCGCTCTTGTCGCCGTTTTCGTTTCGATAGTGATTATCTTTACAACTCTGAACATGAGTGTTAATGAACAGAAAAGACAGCTGGCTCTTCTTCGAAGCATTGGACTGACGCGTACTCAAACAAGTGCGATAATATTGACAGAATCGTTCTTACTTTCTATTTCAGGCTGGTTTTTCGGATTGCTGTCAGGCTGGCTGCTCTTGGGTGTATTTACCGGAAAAATACCCGGAATGAGTCTGTCAATTACTGGACTAACCTTTCTTTGTTCGGTGATCGGCGCGGTTTTGGCAGCGATTATTCCAATGCTCAAAAGCTTTTTCGTCCGTCCTCTTGAAGCAATCGAAACATCACCTTTTGGCCGGGGAAGAACTGACCGCCCCAAAAACAATCGCGTTATTTTGATAATGACATTGATTGGTTTTCTCTTTTTATCCGTCGATCTTCTGGTCGTTCACTTTCTAAAGACGGATCCGAAAACGAGGCTGTTCGGACATGCGACTTTTGGTATCGCTTCCCTTGCGGTTGGGACTCTGCTTCTTATTCCGGCGGCCGTCAAGATTACGGAATGGATCTTTATTCCGATTTTGGCATTTTTGTTTCATCTTAACGCGAAAATGCTGCGAAGTGAATTGACAGGCAACATGTTTCGGACGACCGCGACCGCGGCGGCACTGAGTATCGGCGGCGGAATTTTTATTGCGATGCAAATTTGGGGATATTCAATGCTCGGACCATTTTTACCGGGGAAAGAAATGCCGGACGCTCTTGCCGCGTTTCTACCGCAGGGACTTTATCCCTCAATGGTCGATGAATTGCAAAAAGCTCCTTTTATAAAAAAAGGAGAGTTTCTTCCTCTTTCGTTGGAACAGGCGGAGTTCGCCAATGGATCTGTTAAAACAGGAGATCGAATGACACAGCAGTTCGCCAACGTCATTCTTTTCGGCGCTGATGTTGACAGAGCGTTTGGAGGAGATCATCCAATGATTAAACTTCGTTTCCGAAAGGGAAATCTTGCTGAAACGCTTGCGGCAATGAAGAACAGTCGCGGTTGTGTTATTTCTGACACTATTGCCGTCGATTACAAACTGGATAAAGGGGATACGCTTAAACTGACTCATCCGAAAGATCCATCAAGAATAATAGAATATCCGATTGTCGGAGTAGTCTATTTTCCTGGCTCGCAATGGCTCTGCAAAACAAGCGGCGTCCGTCGCAATTTCGGACGATCCGGCGGAATGGTTTTTCTGTCAGGCAGTAATGTTTGGAACGACTTCAATCTCGACAGATACAGTTATTTTTGGTTCAATACGCTTCCTGATATTTCTTACAATGAAATGGAAACAGCACTCGACCGGCTGGCCGCCAAAAACTGGAAACTATCAAATCAGTCGAAAGAAAACACAACAAAAGAAAATTTTAACAAAGGCGTTAACAGTCCCCCTTTCCCCAATCCCGCGGCAAGTGCTAAAGAAAACATCAGAGGTTTCGGAATACGAGACCTGAAAGAAAATAACTCCGGTTTGTCTTTTGTTAAATTAACGACGCGTGAATCGCTCAGCGGTTCGATCTTTAAACGGGCCGATGGTGTTATTTGGGGAATAAGTACAATGCCGCTGGTAACGCTTGTTATAACGTCCATCGCGGTCATTGGAGTTATTGTCAACTCGGTTCGGGCACGCCGCTGGCAGTTCGGTATTATGAGAGCAGTCGGCATTACGCGCGGCGCTGTTGTCCGAATGATTTTAATTGAATCCGTTCTGATCGGAATTGTTTCCGTCATTGCGAGTTTTCTTTTCGGTTTTTTGTCCGCGCAAGGAGGATTGAAATTAGGGGACAGTATGTTCGGATCCGCGGATCCCCCAATTATTCTTCCCTGGACACATTTGGTATTTGGAATTGGTCTGATGCTCTTTCTCTGTTTTCTGGCGGCGGTTCAACCGGCAATAAATACAGGAAGAAAACAGCCACTGGAACTGCTTCAGGAGGGTCGGGACATTAACTGATTTCACCGGCCGCAATGTGAACATATTATTTTAATAAAACAATAACGGTCAAGAGCGGGAAAACGTTTTCACCTAATCCTTTCATTGACCGATAAAGGGAGACATGATAAAATGAAAAACATAATCTGGATATTGGCATTTTTGACAGTATGTCTGTCAGAGATCATTTCCGGCAAGGAGATCGTTTCGGCGGAAAAACCGAACAAAAAAACACTTGATCAGCAGGAAGCGCTGCGCAAAGACATGATCGCTTACGGTATTGATTATCTTCGTTTTGTTCAGCAGGACAACGGAGGTTTTTCATCCAATCCGCGGGCGGGAATCGGAGTCAACGTTATCGTTCTTACAGGCTTGCTGGAATCGGGACTTTCTCCAGAAGATCCAATGATCGTTAAGGGAATGAAGAATCTTTTAAAGAACATCAAGGAAGACGGCGGAATTTATTCAACCGGCGGAATGATCGCCTGTTACGAAAGCTGTCTCGCGCTGTCCTGTTTGAATCTCGCCAGAAAAAAAGGGATAAAAGGTCTGGACCAAAAAATTGAGGACGCTGAAAAATATATCAGAGGTCAACAGTATTCCGATAAAACAGGAACAAGCAGGGACGATGTCTATTACGGAGGTTTGGGGTACGGCAACGGATCCCGGCCCGATTTATCCAACACGCAGTTTTTCATGGAGACACTTCATGATCTCGGATACGGTGCGGAAGACAAAGCGGTTCAAGACGCTCTGGTCTTTGTTTCAAGATGTCAAAATCTTGAAACAGAAGCAAATCCAACACAATCGGCATCCAAAAACAATGACGGAGGATTCTTTTATACCTGCGCAAGTAATGGGGAAAACCCGGCCGGTGAAGTCGACGGCGGATTGAGAAGTTACGGCAGCATTACTTACGCGGGCCTTAAAAGTCTTATTTACGCGGGTCTGACGCCAAATGACCCCCGGGTTAAAGCCGCTTCCGGTTGGATCCGCGATAATTATTCTTTAACGGAAAATCCGGGACTCGGAAAACGAGGACTCTTTTATTATTATCATACGCTGTCCAAAACAATGAAAGTTCTTGATAAAGAGATCTTTGTTGATAAAGACAACAAGGAACATTACTGGAAAGGGGAACTTATCGAACTGCTGGAGAAAAAACAAAGAGAAGACGGATCCTGGGTTAATGAGAACAGAATGTGGATGGAAAACGATCCTGTTCTTGTTACCGGTTATGTTCTTATTGTTCTGGCTTACTGCAAGTAGGCCTTAGGTTGCATTGGTATAAAATCGCCGGAAAATATTATACTGCGTTTTATTTTAAATTTTCCGTCATCACCGCCGATTGACTGCGTGAATCGGCGGTTCTTTTGACGTTATAATGAAAAATTCATGATAAATCCGGTATATAAACAGATTAATGACGTTTGGGATCACCTTTTGTTGACGTGTTCTTACCAAGACAAAACGAAAAAAGACACATTTACTGTATAAATAAAAACCGGCAGCTTGACAGAAAACAGGAGTTTTAAATGGAAAATAAAAACGGGTTGAATTACATTATCGATTGGATTCTTTTTATCTCAATGCTGGTGATTATAATAACGGGGATCGTACTTTGGGGGTGGATCCGTCCTGCGGGAATGTCCGGTCACGGAAGTCCGCAAAATTCCGTTAAGCAAAATACGACAATAACAGACTCCCAACTGGCGGACAATCATAATTCCCGGGACAACAGACCGATTCATGAAAAGACGGCCCAAGAAAACAGTGTTTTATCAAGCGAACGTTCAAAAGCCGTCACCAAATCCAACATTGACACTAAATCCAATCTTGATACTAAATCCAACATTGACACTAAATCCAATCTTGATACTAAATCCAACATTGACACCAAATCAAAACCGGCTGGCAATTCGAAAACCGGTACTGCATCGAAAATCAATAACAACGCCGGACAAGGGAACAGCGCGGACAATCAGCCCAAAATTCTTTGGGGGCTGTTTCGCGGACAGACCTTTTTCGGAATGACCAAAAATGGCGGTTGGAAAAGCATCCATTGTTGGGTTTCCGTACTCGTTCTCGTTCCGTTTTTTATTTTTCATCTGCTTCTTCATTTAAGATGGATCAGAAAAACGACTGCTTTATTCTTCAAAAAAGAAAAAGGGAAAACCAAAAACAATCCCGCATCGAAAATTTGACCGATGGTCTTTTGGGGGACTGGTCGCTTCTGTTCGATTGACGGTCTTGTGATTTGAAAGTAACGAATTAAATAACACTAAGAGCCTATCCTGAAATCAACATGATAAAATGAAATATACTGGTACTATTGCCCTTAAATCAATTCTTGGACAGGCTCTAAAAAATTTTTCGATCTTTAATGCCGGTCAGACGATAAAACTTTCCGGACTCCATTCCCGGGGAACAACGGTCAATCCGCTTTGTGTAACATGAAAACCTCGTTGCCGGTCCAGATCCTGATCGAAACCGATCGACCATTTATCGGGGACACTGACGTTTTTTTCAATAATTGCCTGTCTAATATGACATTCTCTTCCAATAGTGGATCCGGAAAAGAGAATTGAATCTTCGATATTGGCAAAACTTTCGACGCGGACCGAATGACCGATTAAAGAATGCCGGACAGATCCGCCGGAAATAATGGATCCGGAACAAATAATACTGTCCATTGCCAGTCCGCTTCGCTCGTTTTCGGAAAGAATGAATTTCGGCGGAGGCAAATACGGCTGATGAGTGAATATCGGCCAG
>CAZZEF010000001.1:2064-23761 GCA_964652875.1 uncultured Planctomycetaceae bacterium | reverse complement strand
TGTGGTTAAAAACAGCGTAGTAGAGGGAACTGGTAAGAATTCGATACAAATGGGATTTACTAACTACTTTACCTCGCTTAGTTTTTAACCCTTTGGACTCGAGAAAATCTCGAATGTTGGCGAGTGAATATCGGCCAGTTTTGATCATAAATATTCAGCGTCGGCTCGATACTGACCAAGTCCATATTGGCTTCATAATAAGCATCCAGTGTTCCGACGTCGCGCCAATAAGCGGAGCGTTTTGTCCGCTGGTCAACGAACGGCCAGGCAAAAACCCGGTTTGTTTCGATGATTCGGGGAATAATGTCTTTTCCGAAATCGCGTCCGCTGGACCGCTGGACCGCGTCCCGACAAAGCTGTTCAAAGAGAAAACGGGCTTTAAAAAGGTAAATACCCATTGAGGCAAGACAGGTTTCCGGCTTGCCGGGAATCGGTTTCGGTTCGTCGGGTTTCTCTTCAAAACCGACAAGACGGTTTTGGAGATCCGTTTCCATTACACCGAACTGACGGCGTGCCTCCCGGCAGGTAACCGGCAGGGCGGCAATTGTCACGTCCGCTTCCTGGTCCGTATGAAACTGAAACATTTTTTCATAATCCATTTGATAAATATGATCGCCGGCCAAAATGAGAATATATTCGGGACAAACTTTTTCGATTGAATAAATATTTTGATAAACAGCATCGGCAGTTCCGTGATACCAGCGGTCATCAATTCTTTGCTGCGGAGGGAGAAGGTCGAGAAATTCCCCCAATTCCCGACAGAAAAACCTGCTCCAGCCGAGTGAAAGATGCCGCGCCAAACTGGAAGATTTATATTGAGTTAAAATAAGAATTTTTCTCAGTCCACTGTTAAAACAGTTAGAAAGAGTAAAATCGATAATTCGGTACCCTCCGCCGAAGGGAACGGCTGGTTTGGCCCGATCTCGAGTCAACGGTTCCAGCCGCGAACCTTTTCCGCCCGCTAAAATGACCGCGATCATGTTATTCTTCATGTTTTATTCCCCCTTTTTCTCAATAATAAGACTCTTTTTATGATTACAGACAACAATAATCTGATATAAATTTCAAATTTTATGAATATTTAATTGATAGGTTCTGAAGAGTGATAAAAACAATAAAATAGAAAAATTGCGCAAAAAATAATTGGAAGAGATCGTTTTTTCTTGTCTTTCCTGTTGCTAATCTTTGAGAAAGGATATATAATATAATATGGACTAATCAGATTTGGTTTTTGCTTTGAATCGATAAATATTTGGAGAGAGCGATGTCACTTTTGGTACTTGGATCGGCAGCATATGATACGATAGAAACACCATTTGACCGTCGGGACCGTGTTCTTGGCGGATCGGGGGTCTATTCGGCGATGGCGGCATCGCTTTTTTCAGATGTTCGTCTGGTCGGAGTGGTCGGGGAAGACTGGCGCGGATCCGATACGGAGATTTTAAAGGATCGGGGAATAGATCTTTCCGGTCTTGAGGTTCGGGCGGGAGCGAAAACACTTTACTGGTCCGGAAAATATTTTAACAATATGAACGATCGGGAAACAAAGGAGATTGAGCTGAACGTAATGGGGGAAGCTTGGGATCCGATTGTCCCCGAGAGTTACAAGAAGTCCGATTATGTATTTTTGGCCAACGGAGGTCCTGCAAGTCATTTGGCGCTTTTGGATAAAGTTCAAAGGCCGAAATTGGTAATTGCCGATACAATGGACTTTTATATCAACAATACAAAGGACGATCTTCTTCGGCTGATGAAAAGAATTGACGGTCTTATCCTTAATGACAGCGAAGCAAAGCTTCTTACCGGAGCGACAAACTGCATTACGGCGGGGAAAGAAATTCTCAAACTTGGTCCGAAGTTTGTCGTCGTCAAGAAGGGGGAACACGGAGCGCTTTATATCAGTTCGCAGGAATTGTATATTGTGCCCGCGTATCCGACAGAAAAAATAGTCGATCCGACCGGCGCGGGTGATACCTTTGCCGGCGCGCTGATGGGTTATCTGGCGCATATCGGATTCGAGATGCCGCGATCTTCTGAAAACAGTTTGGAAGCAGGATCCGCCAACGGTTCAACGCCAACAACGGAGAAAAGCTGTCCGAATGATAAGGAAGCCGCGGAGAACAAGATGGATAAAATTAAGGAAGCGCTTGCTTTCGCTGCGGTGGTTGCCAGCTTTTGTGTTGAGGGTTTTTCCCTGGAGCAGGTTCGAAACACCAATTGGGATCAGATCCGTGAACGTTTTAATGCGCTTAGAAAAATGGCGTCATTTTGAGTAACGATTCGTCTAAAATTTTGCGATGGATTTTAACATTCATGAGAGGTTTTTAAAAAAGCTTAAATTTTATACTGCTTTTATTTTAAATTTTCCATCATCTCCGCCGATTGACTGCGTGAATCGGCTGTCCTTAGACGTTATAACGGAAAATTCATGATGGAATCGGTATATTAGATTGACAAAAGATTGTTCGAAATAAAAATTTTCCCGGCGCACGATTTTGTTTTTCAAACATGAGTTAAGGTTAAAAATCGGCAATCTTTATCCAGTCAAATGGCTGGCGGGAAAAAAGAGCTGCTTCGAGATCAAAAATAAAAAAGCGTTTTTTACCAATCGGGATATGAGATTTTTATACGATAAACAATAGATTTTCCGTATTATGGCCCGAGTGTTATCGGGAATCGCGGCAGGTTTCGATCAAAGAAAAATGGATCCTGACAGCGAAACAGGAAATCAAGGGGCAATCGTCAAACAATGTCCGAACGCGGATCATTCCGGTTTCGGACAGAAAAACTCGAATAAAATCAGCAAAATTTTCATAAGAGATAACAAGAACGACGAACCGTTAAGAGATCATTCAGAGATCTCATGTTCAATATAATTCCAATTCATCCGGGCCAAAAGCGGCCGCGGCAGTTTGGGTAAAGAAAGTTTAGAGTTCAATCTGTTGACAAAAAAATCAGAAGAAAAAAAACGCTCTGATAACGAGAGCGAAAACAATGAAAAATCAAAAGGAAGATTCCGAAAAGGACAAGGCCGTTTTGTCGGAAAGGCTGGCCATTCTTTTGCCGCGAGTTTTAATTGGGGAGAAGTGGATGACGAAGTTCAGCCCGAAATGCTGATCCCGGCCAAGAAGAAGAAAAGACGCCGGAATGACACAGAGCATCAGGATCATTTTCCATCAACGCTTTCGGCAGTGCATTCGGATCCGGAACCTTATCCGGTGCCCAGTCGCAAAAATTGGACCGTTCCCCGTCTGGACGGACCGGAAGAGATCCCTAAATTGCCCCAGGAAGAAGACCTTTCTCTTCCGAGTTACGGACGACCGATGGACGATACAGAAGAAGACGATTTTATTCGCCGTCTGATGGAAACGGCCGAAAACGACGACGATGATTCCGAAGATCGATCAGCAAGATCCTCTTCCGGCAACAGAAGAAAATCACGAAGCGATAAAAACTCTGCGGGCCACTCGAAAAATTCTTTGTCCGGAAAAACCAAAAGTGCGGACAGTATCCGGCTGGAAGAAAAAGGGGTAAAGAAGAAATCGGACAACTCCGCCGAAAGGCCCAATCGATCGAAAGCGGAAGACGTTTTTTCTGATTCGGACAGCGGAACGCCCCGTTCGGAAAAACCGGTAACCAAAAGTTCGAACCGACGCGGCGGCAAGCAAGAGGTGATGATTGAGAAATGCGAATTGAATCGTTCCGGTTTTTCGGAAGAAGAGGACGATTTAAAAGAGGTGTCCAAAGAACGTTCGCCGAAATCCGCAGGAAGACGAAAAAACAGGGAATCGTCCAAGGGCGAAAAATCTCTGTTGGAGTCAGTTGACCGATCGGAAATGAAAACAGGATCCGCACCGCAAAACAAATCGGAAAAGCGATCAGGCGGTCAGGAACTTTCGGGACGTAAAAAGAAGCCTCAAAACGATAATAATGATATTTCAGAAGAATTACCCGTTTTGGAAGAAAGTTTGACATTTTCAACCAGGAAAGAGTCCGCGGCGCCTAAAACAGCAAAGCGTCCTTTGATGGTAACGGAAAACAAAACGGATCAAAAAGACTCCGCTCCGTCAGACAGTAAAAGAGAAGAAGAGGAAATTTCCAAAAACGAACTTTTAAGACTGAGGTCACAATCGCTTCGTTTTTTAAAGAGATCGGGATTGACTTCTGACAAACTTGACGAGCTGGCCCGAACGAAAAATTTATCACCGATTGAGCTTCTTCATCGTTTTTTAAACGCGATTCTCGAAATTAAAAGCGAAGATCATACGGAAGAAACTCTCGCGGAACCGATTAAAACTTCAGCGGCTAAAAGTATAGCGCCCGCGGATCTTTCGACGGACAGTTCAAAAGAAAAATTTTCAGAAACGAAAGAATTCATTTCTGAAGAAAAAGATTTTTCATCGGAAGTAAAAGACAATGATCAATTGGCGAAAAAAGGTAAAAAGCCTGGATCCAATGAACGGATCAGCGATAATAAACGGGCGTTTGATGCTCCGTTAAAAGAGTTATCGGAAACTTCGCCGAAGATCGATTCCGACCAAACCCGTTTTATCAAACAGGAAAAGAGAGAGAAGCAGGCGTTAATCGTCGCCGGTCACTTTTCTGAATCGAAAAACGAGCTGAAAGTAAAAGATCGGACACAAGAGCCGTCAATTAATATTTCAGAGGAACAGGATACAATTCCTGACGAGCAGATCCCTGCCGGTCAGAAACAGGATCCGAAAAAACGGGGTGTCTCCTTCACAGAGGAGCAGAATCGGACATCACTGAATAAAGATCAATTGACGCAGATCCCGGATTCTTCGGACAAGGATATTGAACCGCGTCCGAAACGATCGGTCGGTTCTCGGATCTCGAAAAAACTCGTTAAGAAGAATATTGCCGCGGAAGATTCCGAAAAATCTAATACGGAAAAGATGCGGTCAAAGAAGCGGTCCGAGACCGATCAGTTTCATTTCGGGGATTTAAAACTTTCCCGAATAACCCTTGAAGCGCTTAAGGAAGCGGGTTATGAATCGCCGACACCAGTTCAGGCGGGAACGTTCGACCGGATCATGAAAGGGGAAGATCTGATCGGACAGGCTCAAACAGGAACAGGCAAAACAGCCGCGTTTCTTATTCCGCTTTTGGAGCGAATCGACCAATGTCCTCCGGGAAATGATCCGGTGGCCCTGATTATCGTTCCGACCCGTGAACTTGCGGTTCAGGTTCGCGATGAGGGCTTAAAACTGGCCAAAAACAGGGAGTGCGATATCGTCGCCGTTTACGGAGGCAAACCGATTGCCGAGCAGATCAAAAAACTTCATGGAGGAGTCGATATCGTCGTCGGAACTCCCGGAAGAATTATCGATCTTGTTTCGCGTCACGCATTGAACTTTGGGTCGCTTCATTGGGTCGTTCTTGACGAAGCGGACCGTATGCTTGACATTGGATTTCGTCCTGACATTGAAAAAATTCTTCGTCAGACGCCGAATGGCCGTCAAACATTGCTGTTTAGCGCAACACTTCCGGATTCGGTGATATTTTTGGGCAGGAAATACATGACCGATCCGCAAATTTGCGATTTCAGCGAAAAGGAAATCGCATCGGACACGATTGAACAATATTATATTTCCGTTGATCGTGAACGAAAATTTGACGCGTTGATTCGATTGCTGGACGTTGAGAAGCCGACACAGGCGATCGTTTTTTGCCGCACTAAAAGGGCGGTTGACCGAATCGGCCATCATTTGGCCGGAGTCATGTCCGGAACAGGAATGATTCACGGAGATCTTTCGCAAGAATCCCGAGACCGAATCATGAAGGCGTTTCGAGCGGGCAGCGTTAAAATACTCGTTGCGACCGATGTCGTCGGACGGGGAATTGACGTATCCGGGATTTCTCATATTATCAATTACGATATACCGCAGTTTTGCGACGATTATGTCCATCGGGTAGGACGAACCGGACGAATGGGTCGGGAAGGTGTTGCTTTTACTCTCGTGACCTCGGAGGAAGGGGCAGAATTGACAAGAGTTGAAAAGAGAATCAATCGGCTACTTAAGCGCCGTGAACTTCCCGACTTTGTCGCTTACTCAAAACCGGTTCATGAAGCGGAAGAAGAAAAGCCATCGCCGAAGCCGGTTTTTGGCGCATCGCGCCGAGTCATTCGCCGGGCGTTATAGTTGTCCGTCAGTCGCGCTATTGCTGAACGAGCCTTGATATCCTCTGCCATCAGCAGGAAACGTCGTCAGCAAAAGCGCGGTATTGGTATTTCATACCAATAATATTTAATTTTTCCGTTCCAATGTCAATCAGCGGGAAATTTAAAAGGAGGGGAATATATATTCTCTTTTTGAGGGACAGCTCATGCCAATCAACCGATGAAAAATCAAAATCCTAATTTTTTTGAGATAAAATTTATTTGAATAATGTTTAATTGAACGGAATTGCAATGACGGATAAAACAAAAGAACAATGGTATGATGAGTGTATTGCGCTTCAAAAAAGCGGGAAAATTGAAGAAGCGGCTGCCGGATTGGCGGAATTGATCAAAGCTTATCCCGATTACGGGCTGGCTTATCTTGCTTCGGCTGTTTTTCTTGGACAACTGGACCGTTACGATGAGGCGATGGATCAAATGCATAAGGCTTGCGAGCTGGAAAGTCAGGATCCGTTTTATTATACGGCGTTCAGCGCCCTGGCGGTCAAGGCGGGCAATCATGCCGAAGCGGAGGACGCGCTAATGAAAGCGCAGCAAGCGCAATTCGCCGAACAGGTTAAAAAATCCGAGAACGGCAACTGACATTTTTGCCCCCAACTTTGCGTTATCTACCGATTCAGTTATTGATTTTCCATTCTATACCGATTCAATGATGAATTTTCCGTTATAACGTCAAAAGAACAGCCGATTCACACAGTCAATCAGCGAAAATAATGGTAATTTAAAAATAAAAGCAGTATAACATTAAAAGGACAACCGATTCACCAAGTCAATCGGCGAAAAACTCAGATAAATTAAAATCAGAGCAGTACAGATAACCGATTGAGAAATTACCGGTGAAAAGATCTGTTCTTTCAAGTTGACCTGACAACATTTGGCCAAACGGCAACGTCAATCGGCGGAACAAATGAAAATTTTAAATGTTGTCAGTATAATAATCATAAATTATTATTGTGATTAGGAAAATTATTATACTGTCATCAGATAAAATTTTATAGGGGCAATCGCCAGCTGATTTCGAAACACCGCAGAAAAACGAACAAAATTTTTCCGAACGTTTCATAAAAAGACAAGGGTAAAAACATGACGAATACTTCAGAAAAATATCGAATTTTAATCGCGGACGACAACGCGTTGAATCAGGAATTGCTTGAAGCGTATTTGGCAGATCAGGACTACGAGATCGATTTTGCCGCGGACGGCTTGGAAACTTTGGAGAAGGTTTCGTCGTTTAAGCCGGATCTGATCCTGCTGGATGTCATGATGCCTAAAATGAGCGGATTTGAAGTTTGCGATCAATTGAAAAAAACACCAATAAAAAATCGGACAATGATTTTAATGGTAACCGCG
Organism: uncultured Planctomycetaceae bacterium; assembly: GCA_964652875.1. GTDB lineage: Bacteria > Planctomycetota > Planctomycetia > Pirellulales > Thermoguttaceae > JAUNBG01. Next base: position 16,209 of record CAZZEF010000001.1, on the reverse strand, counting down.
TTAAACGAGTTGGGGGATGTCGAACGGGCCATTAACGCAGGCTGCGACGATTTTCTCAGTAAACCCATTAATAAAGCCGAGCTGCTCAAACGCATCGAAAACATGTTGAAATATAAAGATATTGAAGATGAAAACGAGCGAATGCGCCGCTATATTGACTCAATGGAAGAATCTATCCAAGACGATCAAAAAAAGAATATTGGCAAATAAATACTGTTATACCCCCCGATTCAAGAAAAGGTAAACGGACGCTGTTCCGAATCCTTTTTGAAGTACATTTGGTATTATTTTATACTGCTTTTATTTTAAAATTTCCGTCATCTCGCCGATTGACTGCGTGAATCGACTGCTCTTTTGACGTTATAACGGAAAATTCATGAGGGAATCGGTATAATAATGCCGTCATTTTTCCATTACCTCCAATTGATGTTGTAAACCGGGGATCCTTCCAACATTAGAACCGGGAAAACGGAACGGTCAATTATTCGTTTGACAAGAAAAACAATTTTGTCCCGGGAGCATGTTATTGTAATAAAAAATTACAGGAAATGATCCCGATAATACTGAAAAGATCTAAATCTGAAAAAACGGAATAAAATAAACAATAACAGTATTAAATTAGTGGAGATATTCTGAAAAAACTGAAAATTTTGTAAGAAATTAAAAAATTTTGCAAAAATAGCGAATCAAAGCGGGGAAATTTGGAAACTTTTTATTAAAATAGGAGAAGGTTTTCGCTTTTATTGGGAATAATAAAATTAAAAGTTTTTTGGGCTTGAACCATAAATTATATTTGGAGACGGGATACATGTCATCAAGAGCAGCTTTTCGTTATTTTTTTAAAGCGTTTTTGTGTGTCTTACTGGTAATGGCCGCCGGTTGGTGCGGAAAAGTTTGGGCACAGGACAAAAAAACAGGCGTTAAAGAAGAAACTTCCGCGGCTAAAGAAAAAGAGCCGGAACCGGTCCCGTCTCTGTTTGAAATTTACGTCAACGCGATGAAGGAACAAGCCGCACGGACAGCAGCGCAGCCAACGACGACCGCGGACGAACAGGTTGCGGAGAAGGAATATTTCGGACTTGTCAATTTTCTTTCCGGAGCGGACAATGCGAAAGAAGAGCTGCTGAAGAAAAAACTTCCGCATATTGAGCAAATCAACAACAACGGAAACGCGGTCAAGCCTTATTCCGAACATATTGACGCGGTAACATCGCTGGCGGTCTCCAGAGATGGAAAATGGATTTTGTCGGGAAGCATGGATCATACCGCCCGACTTTGGGATAAAGACACCGGAAAAACCCGTCAGGTTTTTCAAGACGAAAACAATCATCGTCAAGGCGTTACTGACGTTGCGTTTACGCCGGACGGCCGATATGTTGTAACCGCCAGTCTTGACCAGTCGATTCGTCTTTGGCAAATGATGTCAGGTAAAAATATCAAGTCCTATCGGGGACTGAAAGACCGTATTTGGTCTGTAGCCGTTGCTCCCAACAACACCTATCTGGCTGGTGCCTGCAATGACGGAACGATTATGTGTTGGTCCATATTGAATGTTAAGAAATTAGGAAAGCTTGAAGGTCATGCCGGTCCGGTTTTTGACATTGAGTTCTCTCCCATGGGTCCGTATTTGGCGTCAGCGGGGGCAGACAGAACGGTCCGAATTTGGAATATGCAAACGGCAGAAGAAATAACCGCCTGTTCCGGACATACGGACAAAGTTTATTCCGTTGTCTGGGCACCATCGGGACAACATGTTCTTTCCGCAAGTCGGGATAAAACGGCCAGAATTTGGGATGCCGCAACCGGCGAAGAACTTTGCCGGTTTGTCGGCCATGTTGGCGCGGTTCGAAAAGCTATTTTTATGCCCGTTCCGACAATTGAAAAAACACAGGGGAACGGTACCGGGGCGCCCATGGGCGCGCAAATGTCGAACGGACCGATGGGCGGAGCTCAAGGTCCCAATCTGAATGTTCCTTTTCTGGTCGTTACATCCAGCGATGACGGAACAATTCGTATTTGGATTCCCGGTCAAATGAATACAAAGCAAAAGAACGGAATGACCGGCGCTAATGGAATGACCGGTGAGAATGACATGCTGGGCGGATCTCCCGCCGGCGGCGATATGATGGGGGGAGATGACATGATGATGGGCGGCGGCAACAATGAAAGCGCTGTTGGTCCAAACGGCAAGAAGAAGAAAAAAGGTTCCGCGGAACGTCCGGTCGGCAAAACAAAGGGAATTGAAATATGCAAGTATTCCCTTTACGATTTAAGCGGTCAGACCATTCATACCCCCATTTCCGGACTCGATATTGCCGCGACCTCGATAAACCAGTTCGCCGTTGCTTATATGGACGGTTTGGTTCGTTTTTGGAACATTCCCAATGATATTTTACTGACACAAGATCAGAAACTGGCCGCGGAAAAGAAGAAAAAAGCCGCAGAAAAAGCCGGTAAAAAATAGTAGCTCTCCGGATATTATACTGATCCATTATGAATTTTGTTCCAACTTTAAAAGAACAGCCGAATCACGAAATTAATTGTCGGAACAATCGAAGAATTAAAAATGTCGGCAGTATAAAATACGCAAACCGATCAAAGACAAATGCTGCGTTCGGTTTGCATTTATATTTTTATCATTTCTTTATTTACCCGGTTCCGTTATGAATTTCCCATTTTTTCGTCCAGGAAACCGACGAGTCATGTAATATAATTGGTAAAATTTGCGGAGCTTTGTGTCCCGACTCATTTTCTGACAAATCAAGAGAAAATGAAACGGTTTTCCGTATTGATCGTTGACCAAATACAATAATGAAGTTTGACCGGTTTTTATCAGTGCATAACCGGTCAATCGCTCATCGAAAAAGAAGAGATCCTTTCGAAATCGAAAAGGTTTGAAATATGTTCAAAATGAAACATGTCGGCGTTGAAAAGAAAATTTCCATGAGAAAATTATTTCTCGTATGGCTGACTGTTTTTGTTATTTTAACATTTATTTTTTCCTCTTCCCTTTCTTTTTTTCTTCAAACACGGCTTGCTTACCGAAGCGCTATTCAGCTAATCAATTTAAAGATCAAGGACGCTAAAAAACAGATCTCGGTCAATATGGACAATTTTGAAAGAATGAAAAAAATTGTCGATGAAGATTCTTTGGCCAAAGCGCGAGCTTACGCGGGAATGATTGAGATGAATCCGGCAATCATTAATGATGTCGCCCGATTAAAAGGAATATGTAAAAGTCTTGGTGTTGATGAACTTCATGTTTCAGATGAAAAAGGAATTCTAATCAGTTCTATTCCGGAAGAATTCCGGGGTTATGACATGAATTCCAAAGAGCAGTCGAAGGCTTTTATGCCGGCGATTACGAATCCGGAATTCGAACTTTCTCAAACAGTTCAGGCCAAAGGTATTAACGGTAAACTTTTCAAATACTCCGGAGTTGCGCGTCGCGACAAGCCGGGAATCGTCCAAATCGGTTATGTGCCCATTCGTTTGAACGACTCGGCCAAAGTAACCAATATTAAAAATCTCGCCGGAGGACTTCGAATCGGCAACGGCGGTCATATCACCATTTGCAATCTGGACGGCACTATTCTCAGTTCTGTTGATATCGGCCGAATCGGCAACAGTATTTCCCGATACGGAATTGATCTTTATAAAATCTATAATAAAAAAGGAAAATTCGAAACCATCATCGACGATACTCCAACTTTTTGCGTTTTTGAAAAATATCAAGGATATTGTATTTTAGGTTTTTTACCGGAAACGGAAATGTATTTCGACCGCAATGTCATGATTCGCGATTTCATTTTTCTTTATGTCATTATATTTATTACTGTTTTTGTTCTTGTTTCGCTTCTTGTCCAACGAATGGTAATTAACGGTATTAGACGAGTCAATGTCTCTTTAGCCAAGATCACCAATGGCGACTTGAATGAAAAAGTCAATGAACATTCAACAAATGAATTTTTGGAACTGTCCAACGGAATTAATGAAACGGTGGACGCGCTGAAAGCGGCCATTGCCGAAGCGGCTGCCCGTATTGATAAAGAGCTGGAAACGGCGCGGGCAATTCAAACTTCCGCTCTGCCTGATGCTACGGCTCCTTTTCCCAATCATAAAGAGTTCAGTATTTCCGCAAAAATGCTGACCGCCAAAGAAGTTGGAGGTGATTTTTATGATTTCTTCCTTGTTGATGAAACTCATTTGGGGATCGTCATCGCTGACGTTTCAGGAAAAGGAGTGCCCGCCTCCTTGTTCATGATGCAGGCCAAAACAGCCATTAAAGATAAAATGACCGCTGATCGCCCCCTTTGCGAAATCATTGCTGATGTCAATAATACATTATGCGAAAACAACGGTGCCGGCATGTTTGTGACCGCTTTTATCGGATTGCTGGATATTAAAACCGGACAATTTTCAAGCGTAAACGCCGGCCATAATCCCCCTCTTTTGAAAAAGGCCAATGGTCAATTTGAGTGGTTCAAACATAAAGGCGGACTGATTCTGGCCGCAATGGAAGGATCTCCTTACCATCAAATGAATATCGTTCTTCATCCCGGCGACCGTATTTACTTGTATACGGACGGTGTTTCCGAAGCGTTTAATCCGCAGGGGCAATTATTCGGAGAAGAACGGCTTATCAGCGCTTTGAATAACTGTATCGACAAAAACTATTCCGGAAAAGACTTGATTGAATATCTGAAAAACGAAATTGAAAACTTCCGCTTGGACGCCCCTCAGTCCGATGACATAACCATGCTGATCTTGGACTATCTAGGAAACAATTAGCTATTTTACCTAATTTATACAAAATTGGGTAAAATATTACTTTTTTAACTGTTTTTACAATTTTTAGTGTATAATAGAGTTCGAGTATTATTCAGCTATTAAAGCTCAATAATAGTTATATGCTACACAAACATAGTAAAATTAATCAATAATCGGAATGAGAGAGGAATGATCTGATGATCGATAAGGATATCCGACCAGATAATGAGTATAAAAAAGATCTGACGGCTTCCGCAAACGCGAGCAAATTACCGATTTCCGGCGATAATAAACAAATCTCTCCCAACAGCTCTCTCAATATAAACGCTGGAGTAACAAAGCAGCTAGATGATCAAGGATTGAAAATGAAACAAAAAACGAAGGAAGCGTTGCCTTTTTCGACGATTTTATCTGATCTTGATTTTTACCTTTTGCAGGAAGGAAAGCATTGGGAAAGTTATAATAAATTAGGGGCTCATTTACGCTCAGTGGATGGGATTGACGGGGTTAATTTTATTGTTTGGGCACCGAACGCGTCCAAAGTGAGCGTCATCGGCGATTTCAATCAATGGAACGGCGTCGCTCATTCGATGCATAAACATGAACCTTCCGGATTATGGGAAATATTCATTCCGGGCGTTAAAGAGGGCGATCTCTATAAATATGAGGTTTCAAATGGACTTTGGACAGCCCGCCGCGCCGATCCGGTTGGATTTTTCGCGGAAGTTCCTCCCGGGACCGCCTCGGTCGTTAAATCGCTGGACCATTATTCCTGGTCCGACGATCAGTGGATGAACTGGCGTAAAAGCAATGATACTTCCTGGCTGAATAAACCGATATCCATTTATGAAGTTCACGCGGGCAGCTGGAAGCGGCAGGAAAATGATCCGGAACAATTTTTGAACTGGCGCGAACTTGCGGATCAGCTGATCCCTTATGTTCAGGAGATGGGCTATACCCATATCGAGCTTCTTCCGGTGGCGGAACATCCTCTTGCGGCCAGCTGGGGCTATCAGGTCATTGGTTATTATTCGGTAACCAGTCGATACGGAAGTCCGGAAGATTTTATGTATTTCGTCGATTCCTGTCATAAAAACGGACTTGGAGTAATTATCGATTGGGTTCCCGCACATTTTCCTAAAGATGAACACGGTCTTAGAAAATTTGACGGAACGGCTCTTTATGAACATGCGGATCCGCGACGCGGAGAACATCGGGATTGGGGTACACTCATCTTTAATTATGGGCGAAACGAGGTTTGCAATTATTTGATCTCGAACGCGGTTTTCTGGATTGAGAAATATCATATCGACGGACTTCGGGTTGATGCGGTGGCCTCAATGCTTTATCTGGATTACAGCCGCAACGGCGATGACTGGATCCCCAATGAATTCGGAGGCCGGGAAAATATTGAAGCGATAAAATTCCTGCGCCTTTTGAATGAAACAGTACATCTTCGCAATCAGGGCGTTTTGACAATCGCTGAAGAATCAACCGCCTGGCCCGCTGTTTCAAGGCCCGCGTATACAGGCGGACTCGGTTTCTCGATGAAATGGAATATGGGCTGGATGAACGATACGCTCAGCTTCTTCAAAAAGGATCCTATTCATCGCAAATATTTTCATGACCGGATCACCTTCAGCATTATGTACGCTTTTTCCGAAAACTTTGTTCTTCCGATTTCTCATGACGAAGTAGTTCACGGAAAAGGAACGGTCATCAGTAACGCTCCCGGCGATATTTGGCAGAAATTCGCCAATGCCCGACTTCTTTATTCGTATTTATGGACGCATCCCGGGAAAAAACTTTTGTTCATGGGCTGTGATTTCGGCCAATGGAACGAATGGAATTTTGATAAGGCGCTTGACTGGGATCTTTTGAAATATTCCGATACGCACGCGGGCCTACGAAATTGCGTTAAGGATCTGAACCGTCTATACCGTCAGGAAAAAGCTCTTTATGAACTTGATTTTGACGGCAATGGTTTTCAATGGATCGATTGTCAGAATTGGGAAGAGAGTACTTTTTCTTTCATCCGAAAAGCGAAAGATCCTCAAAATTATCTTGTAATTGCGGCGAATTTCACTCCTGTTCCGCGTCGGCAGAGAATCGGAGTTCCCGACTTTGTTGATTTTGAGGAGATCTTTTGTAGCGACGCGCCTTATTATGGAGGAAGCGGAACCGGAAACGGACGTGTTTCCGCGGATAATATCGGCGCCAATATGCATCCTTGTTCCATTGACATTTTAATACCGCCGCTGGGACTGTCAATTTTCAGACCGGTTCGACAATAAAAATTTTTATTCCGGTTCCGTTTATTTTTCTTTGGATCGGCCTAAAACGAAGCCGGATAACCTGAAATTATTGTATTGATTTCATTATGAATTTTTCTTTCAACGTTTAAAGAACCGCCGATTCACGTCATCAATCGGCGGAAAATGTGAATATATTTTAAACGGAGAGCAGTAATAAAATTTTCGGCCAAAAAAGAGTCCTTATTCTTCAAGCGCGGATTTCTGTCGGCTTCAAAAGATAATATTTAAACGGGTTTTCAATACATCGAAAACTCGTTTTTAATGAGACCCCTGATCGTTTTTCTTTGTTTAAAAGCCAATAAACTTTCTCCGTCGTTTTTCTTTGTTTAAAAGCCAATAAACTTGCTCCGTCGTTTTTCTTTGTTTAAAAGCCAATAAACTTTCTCCGTCGTTTTCTTTGTTTAAAAGCCAATAAACTTTCTCCGTCGTTTTCTTTGTTTAAAAGCCAATAAACTTTCTCCGTCGTTTTCTTTATTTATAAACATGAACAGTCCTTGTCGGCTTTTTTCTTCTTTCTTTTCAATTCCGTTGACAGTCAAATTATTGTTCGTTATAATTACATTCGGCAATTTTTGATAGTATTTATATTTTTCACTTTGTCATTATACCGATTCCATCATGAATTTTTCGTTATAACGTCAAAAGAACAGCCGTTTCACGCAGTCAATCGGCGGAGAGGACGAAAAATTTAAAATAAAAGCAGTATAAAACCTTTGGATATTCCAAAGAAACCGGGACTGATATCAGCTCCGGTTATTTTCAGGATAAAAATTTCATACGGTCCTGATCAAGACCGTCTTGAAAAAGGAAGGATATGATTTTATGAAAATCCCTAAAATAGTTGTTGTCGGCAGTTCCAATACGGACATGGTTGTCAAATCGGATCGAATACCTGTTCCTGGGGAAACGGTAACCGGAGGAACATTTGTTCTTGCGCCGGGCGGTAAGGGAGCCAATCAAGCCGTTGCCGCCGCGCGTCTGGGAGCCCAGGTAACTTTCGTCGCCAAAGTCGGAACGGATATGTTCGGCAAGGAAGCAATTGAAAATTACCAAAAGGAAGGAATTCATACAGAATACATTGAGCAAGATCCAAACAGCGCAACCGGAGTTGCCCTGATCTTGGTAGACGCTCAAGGCGAAAATTTGATTTCGGTAGCATCCGGAGCGAACTTTCAGCTTAAGCCGGACGATGTTCTTAAAGCGGAATCGGCGATCAAGGAAGCCGATCTTGTCGTCGTTCAACTGGAAACCCCGCTTGAGACTATTGAATTTACTGCCGAACTTGCCGCGCGGGCCGGTGTTCCTCTTTTGCTTGATCCCGCTCCTGCCCCCGACGGTTGCTTGCCAGATGACCTGATGAAAAAAATCACCGTTCTCAAACCGAACGAAACAGAAGCCCAACGTTTGACCGGCATTCCTGTAACCGATATTTCCTCGGCGCAAAAGGCGGCTGACGTTCTTTTGGACAAAGGAGTAAAACAGGTCCTGATTACGCTTGGATCTCAAGGAGCCTGGTTTGTCGAAACGCCCGGTCAAGGGGAACTGATTCCCGCCTTTCCGGTGAAAGCAGTCGATACAACTGCCGCGGGTGACGCTTTTTCCGGTGCCCTGGCGGTTGGATTGGCAGCGGGCGAGCCGTTCAAAAATGCCGCTCTCTTTGCAAGCAAAGCCGCCGCACTGAGCGTTACCCAGTTAGGCGCACAACCATCCCTGCCCTGTTTGTATGACGTCGAAAATTTTAATGGTGCCCAATAAAAAAACTTTCGATCAATTTCAAATGCTGTCCATTCAACTTCATTTTGTTTTCCCGGTTCGCCGCCTATGAAATTTTTTGCCGGTCAATGTGATCGGATACAAATACTCAAAAAGACTACCGAACAAGATCCGACATGTTCAATAAATTTAATAAGGAGATTTTTAGATGAAACGCTGGCTGATTGTATTGTTTTTAATTTGCGTGACCGGAACAATAGACGCACAGGAAACGAATAAACTTTCTTCCCGATACCCTGCCGGAACAAACGCCTGTTTCAAGGGCCCTGTCGGCTTGCAGCTTTACAGTATTCGGGATGTCTTTAGTAAAGATCTTGATGAAGGAATGAAAATGACCCGAGATTGGGGTATCGTTCAGGTCGAAGTTACGACGATTGTGCGAAAAGCTCTTCCGGCGGATCAGCTTTTAAAAAAGTTTGAGCAATACGGACTCAAAGGCGAAGTTGCTCATTTTCCTTATGATGAATGGAAAAATGATCCTGAAAAAGTCGCGAAACAAGCCGCCGGACTGAAACTGAAATATACCGGAACCGCATCGATTCCCTGCAAAGGAAAATTCGTTCCGGAAGAAAAAATGGACGAAGCCGCAGCCGTCTTCAATAAAGCCGCCGACGCACTTGATAAATACGGAATAAAATTTATATATCATAATCACGGCAAGGAATTCGGTCCCTGGAAAGAGGGTACTCTCTTTGACAAAATGATTCAAAACACAACGCCGGGAAAAGTCTTCTTTGAAATGGACATTCTTTGGACTATTCTGCCCGGCGAAGATCCGATCCGTCTTTTTAAAACCTATCCTGGCCGATTCGCTTCCTGTCATTTAAAAGATCATCGGGGAAAAGATTACAGTGTCCCGCTCGGAACCGGCGAAACCGATTTCGCCCCCATTCTCAAGGCGGCTCAAGAATCTGGTGTTAAGTATTATTTTATCGAAGACGAATCCAAAGAGGCCATCAAGCATATTCCGCAAACATTGAAATACCTCGAATCACTGAAATGGTGATTGTTTCAAGTAATTAAGCGTACTCCGCAAAAACCGTTTTTTGAGTTCACAGGTCTTTTCAGACCTGTTTTATACTGTTCTCCTTTTTAATTTTCCGCCGATTGATCAAGTGAATCAGCAAGGCTTTTAACGTTCAAACGGAAAATCACTGGACAGATGATCCCGAAAACGGTTTTCATTTTGCGCTTCCGTTATTGATGTCCCCTTTGATTGATCTGTTTCGCCGTCAGAAAACTTCCGGTTCTGAAATAAGAAGATAAAAACTTCGAAACTCCGCTTGCGGTCTGAAAAGGAAATAAAGATGAAAAATTTCTGTTTTATTATCGCGTTTTCAATACTGTTTATTTTGGAAGGTACGGTCGTACAAGCGGAAAATACGGCCGGGGAGCGTCCGGTTTGGAAGAGTACCGAACTTCATTGTTTTCCCGCAGACGAGGCCGGTCAGGGCGTTGCCGTCGACGGTGATTATTTTTACGCGATTACCAATCGGGCCATTGGAAAATATAAAAAATCGAACGGAGAAAAAATTGCTTTTTGGAAAGATGTCAAGGGAGGACCGTTTATTCATATGAACGCGGGCATTGTCAAGGACGGAAAACTAATTGTAGCTCATTCGAATTTTCCCGGTGTTCCAATGCTCAGTTCCCTTGAATACTTTGATCAGAAAACAATGAAGCATGAAAACACGTTCAGTTTTGGAATGATCCCAAACGGATCACTGACCTGGCTTGACCGCCAAAACGGAAAATGGTATGCCTGCTTTGTCAATTACTCCGGTAAATCGGGAGTATCCGGTCAAGATTCGACCTGGACCCATTTGGTCGAACTGGATGAACAAAAGCGAATGACACAATGCTGGCTGTTTCCCAAAGAATTGATAAAAAAATTTAAATGGGGCGGAATATCGGGGGGCGGCTTTGGTCCAAAAGGATATTTATACGTTTCCGGACATGACGATCCTGAACTTTATGTTTTAAAATTTCCTGAATCGGGTTCGGTCTTGAAATGGATCGCGACAGTTCAACTGCCGATCCAAGGACAGGCTTTTGCCTGGGACCCTGCCCGACCCGAAATCGTTTACGGAATTCGCCGAGCGAAAAAAGAAGTTGTTGAAATAAAAATAGAACTCCCGAAGTAAGTAATACTGCCCCTGTTAATAAACGCGGACAACCTTGAGAGCATAAATCGGTGAACAAATAAATAAGGCATACAAAAAGCCCAGAAAAAACTTTGTAATTTATATAGTCTAAACAAAATAGAAAAAATACAACTATACAGATATGATTTCTTTTGATATTTTGATATCAAGAAAATAAGAAATTACAAAGAATTTCACTTTTGAAAATCTTTGTAATAATTCATAGAAAAATTGATATCGTTTTGTTTTCGTTGCATCTTATGAAAAAATATATTTTTCGAAGACGGGAAACAAAACGGAAAAAAATTTTCAGTTACAGAATAAAATTTTCAAAATATCGTTACAACCGGTAAACAGGAAACACTTGGTTTTCCGTAAAAGAAAGTGTTCCCTGTTCTCTCCTTACCGACGTAACGAATTAATTGAAAACAAGATCTGTAAAATCAGATGATTCCGCCATGCGTACGATACGGAGTGCAGTGACTCGGCTGATCGAGCATCCAAACCCGTTCCCAAGTCTCCTGAATCTGACGCAGATCTTCAGAAGAATTATATAATTGATTCATTCTAATAGCGGGATCTCCGGAGTATGCGGGAATAATACATCCGCTCATTCCGATCAGGAGCGTTCCTAATATCAATGAAAGTAAAAATTTACGCATCGGTTTTCCTCCGTGAATCTTAATTTATGTCTCCAAAATTAATTTTTGGTTTTTGATTTAGTTTCCTAACGAAAATAAATCAGGTCTTTTTGCTTACGGATAACATATCGGTTTTTTAGAAAGCGTGACTGGAGTAAATTTATTAAATTTTATGTGAAAATGAAAAAAGAAGATTCGGTCATGTTACTCCCCTTGTAATAAAAGAGAATTCGATTAGAATAAGGAGGATATAGTTATGATCGGAAGATGTTCTGTATCAGCTTCATTGATTATTCTGTTAAACAAATAATAATATTGATTATGTTGTTATTTGAATTTGTCGAATAATAGAACAGTTGGAACGAACATTTTTTGAATCATGAAACAGATACGAAGCGATTAAGCTTCATGAAAAAGTTACTAGATGGTGGTGTATTATGCCTAAAATGAAGACACACAAAGGAATCGCCAAAAGATTCCGAGTTACCGCAAATGGTAAGGTCAAACACCGTCACAGTGGAACGAGCCATTTGGCCTGGCGTATGACCAGCAAAAGAGTTCGCAAACTCCGCGGAACGGATGATGTTGCTGATCTCGAAGCCAAACGAATTTTGAAGGCTCTTGGCCACGGCGGTTTCTAATGACGTCAAGTCATTAGTGCTTCGGGGGATCCGGAGCAAAAACATTTTCAAAAAGTTCAAAATTTTACAAATAAAATTCAACTTTTTGACTTTCGGAATGGGTAAGAACACTGATCCAGAGAGATCAGGACCTGATTTTCGCAAAAATGTTTAAAAAAAGGATACAAAATAATGAGAGTTAGTAGAGGTGCGGCTCGTCGTCAGTCCAAAAGACGACTTTTTAAAAGAGCCAAAGGTTTTCGAGGCGGAAGAAGTAAACTTTATCGAACGATGAAGGAAACCGTGCTTCGATCCGATGTTTTCGCAACTCGGGATCGACGCGCACGGAAACGTAATTTCCGACGTCTTTGGATCATTCGTATCAATGCCGCCTGCCGTTTGTTCGGTTTGCGATACAGCGAATTCATCAACGGTTTGAAAAAAGCGAATATTTTGCTCGACCGTCGATCTTTGGCTGAAATGGCTGTTCGCGATACGCTTGCTTTTGAAAAAGTTGTTGAAATTGCCAAGGCTGCTTTGTAAGGTCTACGCAATAAATTAACATAAAAAAACGCGGTTTAATTATGCCGCGTTTTTTATTTTCTTGCCTATTGTTACTTTGACAAGAGCGATATTTTCTCTGTTATACCATTTCATGTTGAATTTTCCGTTTTAACGTCAAAAGAACAGCCGATTTACGCTGCCAATCGACGAAAATGTCGGAAAATTTAAAATAAAACAGTATAAAAATCCAGCTCCGTAATCATCTTTAATTTATCATATAATTCCCGACAACAGCTCATAATTTTACAAACACTTCAAAACCTTTTTGACCGCATTTTCTTCTTGGTCCGAACCATAACGGAAAACGTCTTGAGGCAATCAACAGAAACAGGTCAAAACACAAAACATACACAATGTTAGCAAGACAAAAAAGATAAATAAAACCGCCAGATCACATATATAATAACAGGAGCAGACTGAAATTTAGACAGACTGCTCTGGATCGCGGATGTCTCGTCCTGATCCCAACCGAACTGGCGTTATGGTCTGTTTGATTATTCTGAATGAACAAGAAATAATGTGCGGCATGTCATTGACAAAATAAGATAAATACATTTAAAGAACAAGGTTATCCCAATAAAAAACGATGAAAATAACGATTTTTTTCAGGCCATAAAAAGATAAAATCTCTGCTGGTGTCATTTATACTGCGAAAAAATATTAAAAAATATTATTTTCAATATTTTTTTAAATTAACGGGTTCACTGCTGGAAATTATCTTTAACACCTGTTATAATATATAGTAGACGATGGTTTATTATTTCTGAATGGAAATAAAATTTCTGGACTTTTATTAATGATAAAGGTGCCCAATGAAGAAAAAATTTTTAAGAATGCTGAATGAAAAAACACGGATGACGGCTCTGCTGTTCATGGCTCTCCTGATGTCGCTGTTTTCATTTTCGCATTCTCTGTATGCACAAACAAAAAAACTCAAGCCGATACCGGGCACAGAAAACCTGATGGAGGACCCGAAAGTTTTATGGAAGTTTTTTGAAAAAGAGAGAAACGTTCAAGAAAAAAACGGGATTGATTCAATTGTTTTCAAAGGGGTTAAAGCTCAAAATCTTAAGCAGGCCCCCCTTTGCGACGACTCGGTTTTTGTGCGAAGAGTTTATTATCTTTTAACCGGTTTTCCGCCGTCTTTTAAAGAGTCGTATTCTTTTTTAAAAGATCCCACTTCCGGTAAAAGAGCCGCACTGATTGAAAAATTGCTGGATTCGGTTGAATTTGTCGATCTGCAAACAGCGCGTTGGTCCGATCTGCTCCGCATTAAATCAGAATTTCCAATGAATCTTTGGCCGAACGGGACGATGTG
>CAZZEF010000001.1:0-2054 GCA_964652875.1 uncultured Planctomycetaceae bacterium | reverse complement strand
TAGAACGGAAAAACCGCTGATCGATTTTTACAGGGAACTTTTGCTGGGGGCCGGAAGCGATTTTCGTGACGGACCGGCAAACTTTTATCGGGCGATTTCTCCTCCCCGGGGTCCAGCCGATCGAGCTGATGCCGTTGCGCGACTCTTCCTGGGTCAGCATTTGGATTCGTTTTCGCCCCAAGTAAAAAAAGATTTTATTATTTTCTTTTCCAAGCTCGCCATGAAAAAATCGGCGGAATGGAAGGAAGAAATTATTTATTGGGACCGCACCCCTCTTGAAGAAAAACCGACCCGTTTTCCTGATATGTCACCGGTCGTCATTAACGATGATGAAGATCCGCGAGATGTTCTTGCCCGATGGCTTGTCAACAAAGAAAACCATCAGTTCAATTACGCGATTGTCAACAGAATTTGGTACTGGCTCTTCGGTCAGGGAATCGTTCATGAACCCGATGATTTTCGACCCGACAACCAGCCGGTTTATTCCGATCTGCTGCCGTTCCTTGAAAGCGAACTGGTAGCCAGTAATTACAGCTTGAAACATATTATCCGCTTGATTATGAATTCGCATGTGTTCCAGCAGTCCTCAATTGCGCGAACCGGCGATTACGCCAAAGAAGAGAAGTATTTTGCTGTTTTTCCAATTCGGCGGCTCGACGCGGAAGCTTTACAGGATACTTTTATCAAGATCTTCAAGACATCGGTAACCTATAAAAGCGAAGTTCCCGAACCGTATACGTTCATTCCCGAACAAATTCGAACGGTTTCAATTGCCGATGCGGGAATCACCAATTCGTTTCTGGAAACCTTTGGCCGGGCTACCCGGGACTCAGGAACACTGGCGGATCGAAATAATAAAACTTCGCAGAACCAGCAGCTCTTTTTTCTGAATTCAACCGAATTAAACGGATGGACCAGAAAACTGCTTGATCAGATCCGGGAAGTGGACAGGGATCTTGATCAGGACAAAAAGATCTTTTTCGCTTCCGGCGAAAATTCGTCCAATAAAGGAAGACAACAGGATCTGCTGATGGATATTATTTGGATGACCTTACTGTCCAGACGACCGACCGCTCCGGAAAGAACCGTTATGCGTCAGGCGTTCGGCGCCAACTCGACCTGGACGGACAATGATCTTCAGGACATTATTTGGGCGGTGGTCAACACCAAAGAATTTCTTTGCATGCACTGATAAATTATGCCGATCCCAAGACAGGAAGAGCGTTCGTTTTTGACGCTGTTTGCGCATTTGTTTACGCGGCAGTATCAAAACTTCCGCTTCCCGAAGAAAACAGCAAGCGATGAAAAAACCATTCTGCCTGCTGTATCAATGCTTAAATTTTATGTTATAATGTTGGGTCGATGGTTAAAGGATCTGTTTGGAAATCAAACCAGCTCAAATACTGACGCGCTGACAATTCGCGTTACGGATTCATACCGCGACAATACAGAAGTATTTGTCCGAATATTTTTTTAACGAGGAATTTATAACTCTGATGAAGACGTTCGTCAGACTCCTCCGTTAAGAACAAATTCGGAAGAAAGTTATAAAAGGTGAACAGGATGAAACGCAGGAATTTTTTGAAGTCTGTCGGAATGGGGGCTTTAGGACTTCCTTTGATTGGCAGTTCTTTTTACAGCAACGCCCAAGGGGCTGCTCCTTTAGCCAAAAAGGCCAAAAAACTCGGCAAAGCCAAATCGGTCATTCAGATCTGGATGTGGGGCGGCCCGAGCCAGCTTGAGACCTTTGACCCTAAACCGGGGGCGGCCAAGGAAATTATCGGTCCTCGCGATAAAATTCTCAAAACAAACGCTCCGGGTATTCCGGAAGTAAGCGATGCGATTCCGGAACTGTCTCAGTGCGCCGATATGTACGCGGTTCTTCCTTCGGTAACACATGGCGACAATAATCATGAAACGGCCGCTTATAAAATGCAGACCGGTTATGTGCCCGGCGGTAACCTGGTTTACCCCGCTCTTGGAGCTATTGTGTCCAATATGAAAGGGTATCGGGCCGGTTATGATTCCGTAATTCCTCCGTACATCGTTTTAAC